>NZ_JBHWMB010000054.1:0-56670 GCF_042730015.1 Streptomyces sp. NPDC059957
TGTCGTTGGAGGAGCGAGGAGCGGGGTCCGGGGCGGAGCCCCGGGGAACGGTGGAAGGGCGGGTAGGGGACCTTGCCCCGTAGGGCCAACCCGGCCGCACCCGCCCACCAGCCCGCAGGCCTGCGAGCCGCCCGCGGCCGGTCAGTGGGCCGTGGCCGGGGCGGCTCCGGGCACGGGGTCGCCGGGCAGGGGGCCGCCAAGGGCAAGCAGTGTCTCGGCGGTGGTGGCCACCAGGCCGTCCGCCCCGCAGGCCCGGGCCGCCACCACCGCACGCAGCAGGATCTCGGTGTCCCCCCGCTCCTCCCCCAGCGCGGCCAGCGCGAGCGCCAGCTCGTAGGCGGCCGGCGAAGCCGACAGGACCTCCACCGCCTCCTCCAGGAGGGCCGGGCGGTCCTGCGGCGAAGCCACCTCCGCGGCCACCCGCAGGGCCTGGCCGATGCCGGACGCGGCCCCGAAGGCGCGGGCCCTGCGTACGGCCTCCTCGGCCAGCTCCCGCGCACGCGCCGGATCCTCCGCGGCCACCGCGCGGGCCAGGTGGAGCCGCCAGGGGCACCAGGACGGGTTCTGGATGCCCCGGGGGGTCAGCCGCCGGTCCACCGCCTCCAGCTCCGCCGCGGCGGCCTTCGCCCGGCCGCGGGCCAGCAGCAGTTCCGCGTAGACGGTCTGGGAGTCGGGGAAGACGACGGCCGCGGGGAAGGGCTCCCCGTACTCGTGCTCGCGGACCAGTTCCCAGGCCTCGTCCACCCGCCCCCGCGCCAGCAGCGTGGTGATGAGGATCGCGATGGCGTACCAGTGCACGGGCGTACGCCGCCCGACGCGCTCGGCGAGGCGGAGCCCGGCCCGCGCCAGCTCCTCCGCCTCGGCCAGCCGCCCCCGGCGGTAGCGGATGTAGGCGCGCAGGCTGTAGGCGAAGGACAGGTGCGCGCCGCGCCAGCCCTGGCGCTCGAACTCGGCGGTGCCGGCGTCGAACAGCTCCTCGGCCCGCTCCGGCCGGTCGGCGTACATGTGCACCATCGCGACGAGCACCGGGACCTCGAAGCCCCGGTCGGCGTACGCCCAGCTGAACTCGGTTTCCAGGACCCGCCCGGCATGGTGGAGGACCACGTCGACCGGCTCCCCGCGCAGGCAGGCGTCCCAGGCCCGCAGCCCGATGACGTACCGCTCGGTGAGGTCCCGCCCGCTCAGCCGGTCCGCGAGCTTCGCGAGCCGCCGGGAGCGCGCCGGGGAGTCCGGTTCGGCGGCGTTGAAGGCGTCCCACATGAACTGTTCGGACTGCAGCCGCAGGCGGCCGCGCAGGTCCTGGGTGTGGGGGATCTCCCGCGCGAGGCATTGCGAGGCGTCGGCGAGCCGGTCGCTGTGCGAGAGGACCTGGGCGAGCCGGATGACGATGCCCTGGCGCAGCGCCGGGTCCTCGAAGGGCTCCGCGAGGGCGGCGCGCAGGTGGTTGACGGTGTTGGCGGGCTCGGTGAGCAGGGAGGCGCAGCCCAGTTCGTACAGGACGGCCGCCCGCTCGTCGAAGTCCGGGGGTTCGCGCAGGGCTCGTGCGAGCTGGCGGCGGGCGGCTTCGGGGGCGCCGGCCCGGAGGTTCTCGCCGGCTGCCTCGCGCAGGGTGCGCACCACCCAGGGGTCGTTCTCGGGGTGGGTCTCGAGCAGGTGCCGGGCCGCGGCGGAGGGCCCGAGTCCCGCGTCGACCACGGCTGCGGCGGCCTTTCCGTGCAGGGCGACGCGCAGGGCGTCGGGGATCGCGCGGTATATGGCGGTGGCGATGAGGGGGTGTACGAACTCCAGCCCGGCCTCGCCCGTTTCCCCGGCGCCCGCTTCCCTGTCGCCCGCCTCCTCGGCTGCGGCCGACAGGATGCGGGCGTCGCGCAGCCGCCGGGTGGCGTCGACGGCTTCCTCGGTGCCGAGGCCGGCGACGCGGGCGGCGAGTTCCCGGGGGATGTCGGTGCCGAGGACGGCGCAGGCCCAGGCGAAGCGGACGGTGGAGGGGCCGAGGCTGTGGAGGCGGGCGACGAGGCCGCTGCCGCGCTGGGCGGCGGCGAGGTCGCGCAGCAGCGGGGCGCTGGCTTCGACGGGGGCGAGGCCCTTGTCCCGGACCTTCACGGTGAGCTCGACGGCTTCGAAGGGGTTGCCGGTGGTGACGGCCCAGGCCTCCCGGCAGAACGCCTCGTCGGCGTGTTCGCCGACGGCTTCGCCGTACCAGCCCGGAGACGGCCTCGGCGGTGAGCGGTGCGAGGCTCAGCGGGCGGTGTCCCGCGCGGCCGGGCAGCGTACGGAAGGCCTCGGCGTGCGCGGGCAGTTCGTCGGGGCGGTAGGCGACGACGAGGAGGAGGGGGAGGTGTTCGGCCCGCGGGGCGAAGGCGGCGAGCCAGGAGAGGGATTCGGGGTCGGCCCAGTGGGCGTCGTCCAGGACGAGGGCGACGGGGGCGCGCTGCACGACGAGGTGGGTGAGGACCCAGTCGAGTCCGTCGCGCAGGCCCTGGGGGTCGGGCGGGGCGCCCTGTTCGGCCGCGCAGAGGCCGAGGGCGGGGCCGACGATGGAGTACCAGCTGCCGAGGGCCTCGCGCAGTTCCGCGTCGGAGCTGCCGGCCAGTTGGGGCTGGATGAGCTGGCGGGCGACGTGGAAGGGCTGGCTCTGCTCCTGTTCGCCGCCGCGGGCGGCGAGGACGGTGCAGGCCTTGGTGTGGGCGCGGCGGCGGACTTCGCCGAGGAGCGTGGTCTTGCCGAGGCCGGCGGGTCCGGAGAAGGCCAGCAGGGCTCCGCCGGCGTCGGGGCCCGGATCCGTGAGCTGCTCCAGGGCTTCGTCGACGGCGGTGAGCTCCGTGTCGCGTTCGAACATCGTGCGCCGTCTGCGGGTCCGGCGTTCCGTCATGGCTGGTACCCCCCAGGCCTGTTCGGGGGTTCAGCGTACGCCCGCGCACGCGCCCGGGATTGCCTGTGGGGCAAATAGAGCTGATCTTCTTCCGGGGGGAGCCGCCCTGTGCCGATTCCGGCGGGTCACTCCTGTGCGGAGCGTTCCGCGAGCGCTTCCAGGACGGCCACGGCCTCATCGGCCCGGGCGGAGTCCACGAAGAGGTGGTCGTGGTGGTAACCGGCGATGACGTTGCAGCTCAGGCCGTGTGCGCCGAGTTCGGTGGCAAAGGCGGCGGTGAGGCCGACGGCGTCCAGGGAGGAGTGGACGCGCAGGGTGATCCAGCCCGCGGTGTACGTGTACGGGAGTCCGGCCCCGTCCGCGTCCTCCTGGCTCAGCACGAGGGTGAGCCCCTCGGGTTCCAGGACGGAGGCGACGGGGGTGAGCCCGGCCAGGGCCTCCGGGTCGGTGTCGCCGGGGATGGTGCAGAACACGTACAGCCCGTCGTTCAGTTCGGGCCGCATTCCGCTCAGCAGCTTCCGCAGGTCGCTTTCTCCACTCATGCCCCTACCGTACCGGTCATCCCGTTATGGCCGGTACGACACCGCTGGGTCACCCGTACGGCGCCCCCGGGCTCCCGGTCAGTCGCCTTCGTAGAGCCGCCGGTGCCACCAGGCCCGCGGACGGCCGCTCCAGTCCACCCATCCCCCGGCGGACGGGTCCGGGTGCGGGAGCGTCCGACGGCGGAACTCCTCGTCCAGGCCCCTGAGCACACGGCCCAGTGCGGCGCGGGCGGCGGGCGGCAGGGCCCGGTACAGGTCGCCCAGGTCGTCCCGGACGACGGCGACGTCGTCGCGTGCGCAGCCGGGGCAGGCCGGGCACTCGGAAGGGACCAGGAGCAGGGGGCTGCCGGGACCGCTCAGGAAGGTGCGGTACCGGCTCAGCAGGTCCACGATCTCGTAGCCCCGTCCGGGCCGGGCCCAGTGCGCGGCGGCGGCCGCGGCGGGCGACAGCCGGTCCACGGGCGGGAGTTCCCATGCCCAGGCGGGCGGCCGGCGGTCCTCGTACGTTCCTCGTTCGGCGCGCAGGGCGCCGGGCCGTCTACGCGGCATCGCCCTTTCGGCGGGTGATCGTCATGGCGGCCATGGTGCCGGGATCCTCCGTGTCCGGCAAGGGATTTACGGGCCCCGGGGAGCGGCGGAGCACCGCATCCGGGCTCCCCACCGGGGCGGGGAGCACCACATCCGGGCTCCCACCGGGGCGGCGGCTCCGCGCCCCGGTGGTGCACCGCGTACCCGTACCGTCGTCCGTCGTCGCCGGCTACGTGAGGTCGAACTCGCCGCCCCGCGCGTTCAGGACGAACTTGCGCCACTCGTCCGGCGCGAAGATGAGCGAGGGGCTTTCGGGGCGGTCGCCGTTGCGCATCGCGATGAACCCCTCCACGAAGGCGATCTGGACGTCACCGGCCCCCCGGCTGCTCGACTGCCAGTCCGCCTCGGTCAGATCGAGGTCCGGCTTTCCCCAGCCGGCCGGTGCCTGCGAAGTCATGCTCTCTGCCACGTGCGTGCTCCTCCCGGTACTACCGGTTCGTCGTCCGGGGGCCAGGTTAGCCATCACACGCCGTGCCGCACAGGCCACGGTGAGTCACTCGTGGCCGGTGCGGCACCCCGCCCGGAATCCGGCTTCCGCTCAGGAGCCCGGCTGCTCCGCTCCCACCAGCCACATCGCGAAGAACTGCGCCCCGCCGCCGTAGGCGTGGCCCATCGCCCGCCGGGCGTCCGGGACTTGGTGCTCCCCCGCCTGACCGCGCACCTGGAGGGCCGCTTCCGCGAAGCGGATCATCCCGGAGGCGCCGATGGGATTGGTGGACAGCACGCCGCCCGACGGGTTGACGGGCAGGTCCCCGTCGAGCTCCGTCACTCCGGCCTCGGTGAGCTTCCAGCCCTCGCCCTCGTCGGCGAAGCCGAGGTTCTCCAGCCACATCGGCTCGTACCAGGAGAACGGCACGTACATCTCCACGGCGTCGATCTCCCGGCGCGGATCGGTGATGCCCGCCTGCCGGTAGACGTCGGCCGCGCAGTCCTTGCCCGCCTGCGGGGACACGAAGTCCTTCCCCGCGAAGAGGGTCGGCTCGCTGCGCATCGCCCCACCGTGCACCCAGGCCGGCGGCTTCGGCGAACGGGCCGCGCCCGCACGGTCGGTGAGGATCATCGCGCACGCGCCGTCGGAGGAGGGGCAGGTCTCGGAGTACCGGATCGGGTCCCACAGCATCGGGGACGCCTGGACCTTCTCCAGGGTGATGTCGTGCTCGTGCAGGTGCGCGTACGGGTTCTTCAGCGCGTTGCGGCGGTCCTTGTACGCGACGAGCGAGCCCACCGTGTCGGGGGCGCCGGTGCGCCGCATGTACGCGCGCACGTGCGGGGCGAAGAACCCGCCGGCCCCCGCCAGCAGCGGCTGCTGGAAGGGGACGGGCAGCGAGAGCCCCCACATGGCGTTGGACTCGGACTGCTTCTCGAAGGCGAGGGTCAGCACCGTGCGGTGGACCCGGGCGGCGACCAGGTTGGAGGCGACCAGCGCCGTGGAGCCGCCCACCGAACCGGCCGTGTGCACGCGGAGCATGGGCTTGCCGACGGCGCCGAGGGCGTCCGCCAGGTACAGCTCCGGCATCATGACGCCCTCGAAGAAGTCGGGGGCCTTGCCGATGACGACCGCGTCGATGTCCGCCCAGGTCAGCTCGGCGTCCGCGAGCGCCCGTGCGGCGGCTTCGCGTACCAGTCCCGCGATGGAGACGTCGTGGCGGGCGGCCACGTGCTTGGTCTGGCCGATGCCGACGATGGCCACCGGCTCCTTGCCCGTCGTGCTCATGCTCGGTCCCCTTCCAGGACGGCGACCAGGTTCTGCTGGAGGCAGGGGCCGGAGGTGGCGTGCGCGACGGCCCGGTCGGACTCGCCGCGATGGATGCGGGCGGCGGCCTCGCCGATCCGGATCAGGCCGGCGGCCATGATCGGGTTGGCGGCGAGCGCTCCGCCGGAGGGGTTGACGGAGACGTCCCCGCCGAGTCCGAGGGCCTTGCGGAGCACGACCTCCTGGGAGGAGAACGGCGCGTGCAGTTCCGCGGTGTCCACCGGGGCCTCGAACACGCCCGCGTGCTCGGCGGCGATCCGCGTCGACGGGGAGTCGGTGAGGTCGCGCAGCCCGAGGCTGTGGGCCTCGATGCGGTGGTCGATGCCGGTGATCCAGGCGGGCCGCTCGCACAGCCGGCGTGCCACGTCCCCGGCGGCCAGGATGACGGCGGCCACGCCGTCGCCGATGGGCGGGCAGTCGCCGGTGCGCAGCGGGGCGACCTGGTACTCGCCCTGCGCGACGGCTCCGCTGAGCTGGGCGTGCGGGTTGGATCCCGCGGAGGCCCGGCTGCGGGCGCCGATCGCGGCGAGCCCGGCTTCGTCGGTCTCTCCCGCGTCGATGAGCGCCTGGGCCTGGAGGGCGGCCAGGGCCACCGAGTCGGGCCAGAGCGGAGCCACGTAGTACGGGTCGAGCTGGCGGGTCAGCACGTCGCGCACCGACCCCGGCGAGGACTTCCCGTACGAGTAGACGAGCGCGGTGTCGGCCTCGCCGGTCTGGATCTTGACCCAGGCCTCGTAGAGGGCCCAGGCGCCGTCCATCTCCACGTGCGATTCGGAGATGGGCGGCCAGGCGCCGACCCCGTCGAGGGTCATGGTGAAGGAGAAGGCCCGGCCGGCGAGGTAGTCGCTGGAACCGGAGCAGGTGAAGCCGATCTCGCCCGCCTTCAGCCCGGTGGCGGCCAGCACTTGGTGCAGGACGGGCATGACCATCTCGACTTCGCTGACCTCGTCGGTCCGGCGCAGGTGGTCGCTCTGCGCGAAGGCGACCACCGCGACCTCACGGGCGTATCGGGCCATCAGATGAGCTCCTTGTACACGTCGTAGTCCGCGTCCGGCTCTCCGGTGGGGCGGTAGTGGTCGGGGTAGCGCCCGCCCTCGGTCCAGACGGGTTCGACGCGCAGGCCCATCCGCACCTGGTCGTACGGGATGCCACCGATCCGGCCGTGGAGGGCGAGGCCGGCGCCGTCCAGGGCGATGTGGGCGTAGACGTAAGGCACTTCGATATCAAGGTTCTTGGCCTTGATGTTGACGATGCAGTAGGTGGTGACGGTCCCGGCCGGACCGACCTCGACCCGGTCGGTCGTCGCGACCCCGCAGGTGGGGCAGGCGCCGCGCGGGGGCACGTACACCTTGTGGCAGGAAGGGCAGCGCTCGCCGATGGTCTTCTGCTCGGAGAGCCCGGCGATGTACGCGGTCTGCGCGCGGCCGGGGCTGTACGAGTAGTCCAGGCGGGCCGCGGCGACGATCCCGGTGACGGCGTCGGTGAACTCCCCGCTGTGCGGAGCCGCGTGCGCGCCTTCCGGCGTCCCGTCCCCGGCGGGCTCGAAGCAGGCGATGTCGGTGATCGCTCCGGTCCTCTCCGCCGCCCACCGCACGCGGACCCGCATGCCGGTGGCGACCGCCTCGGGCCCGGGGGCGTCGAGGGCGTGCAGGAGGGCGGTGTCGGCTCCGTCGAGGCGGACGAGCACCCAGGCGAAGGGCGTGTCGAGGGGCTGGTTGGGGCGCGGCGAACCGTTCCAGGCCCAGGTGGTGACGGTCCCGGTGGCGGATACCTCGACCAGGTCGCGGATCTCCTCGGCGGTGACGGGGTCGTACTCGACGGGCGGCACCATCACCTTGCCGTCAGCGGCCCGGACCCCGAGGACAACCCCTTCGCGCAGCCCGGTGAGGAAGGCGCTCTGCACGGGGCCGAGGGAGCGGGTGAAGGGGAACTCGACGACGAGGGGGGCGCGGAGGATCTCGGGTGGCGACGCGGCTGTCATGGATGGGTCTCCGATGTGTGGGGTTCCAGGAACGGTTGGGGCCGGCACCGGGAGTGGGTCCGGCACCGGGGTGGGTCCGGCCCCGATGGGCAAATCCGGTACCGCCGGGCGAACACCCAGCCCCTCCGGCGTTTGAGGAGCAGGGTCCGGGGCGGAGCCCCGAAAGCCGGCCCCTCCGGCGTTTGAGGAGCAGGGGTCCGGGGGCCGGCCCCCGGCAACGGCGCCGCACCCGGACCACGGACCGGCCCCACCGGAACGGGTGGGCCCGGCGCGGGCGCGCGGAACTACTCCCGCCGATACACCGCCGGCCGCTTCTCCGCGAAGGCCCGCGCCCCTTCCTTGGCGTCGGCCGTGTCGAAGATCGGCCACCCCCGCAGGAGTTCGGAGGCGAGCCCCTCCGTCTCCGTCATCTCGGCCGTCTCGTAGACGGAGGCCTTCACCGCCTCCACCGCCAGCGGCCCGCACGCGTTGATCCGCTCCGCGATCTCCAGCGCCGCGGCCAGCGCCGTCCCGTCGGGCACCACCCGACCGACGAGCCCGATCCGCGCCGCCTCCTCGGCCGCGTACGGGCGCCCGGTCAGCAGCATCTCCAGCGCGTGCGTCCGCGGGATCTGCCGCGGCAGCCGTACCGTGGAGCCGCCGATCGGGAAGAGCCCCCGCTTGACCTCGAACAGGCCGAAGGTGGCGCCCTCCCCCGCGACCCGGATGTCGGTCCCCTGGAGGATCTCCGTACCGCCGGCCACGCAGTAGCCCTCGACCGCCGCGATGATGGGCTTGCGCGGCCGGTGGTGGCGCAGCATGGCCTTCCAGTGCAGGTCGGGGTCGGCCTTCAGCCTGTCCCGGTACTGGTCGCCCGCCATGCCCTTGCCGGCCAGCGCCTTCAGGTCCATGCCGGCGCAGAAGTCCCCGCCGGCCCCGGTCAGCACCACCGAGCGGATCGTGTCGTCCGCGTCGGCCTCCAGCCAGCCGTCGTACAGCCCCACCAGTAGCGGCAGCGAGAGCGCGTTCTTCGCCTCGGGCCTGTTCATGGTGAGCACCAGCGTGGCTCCGTGGCGTTCCACGGTCAGGTGTTCTGTCCCACCCATTGCCGTCCTCCCGTCTCAAGACCTAGAACAGGTTGCAGGAGGGGCCGGTGCAGTTCAATAGTTTTCTGACACCCAGTCAGATTTCTTGGACGGTCCCCTTCCCTGTTGGGGTTGGCGACGCTCTAATGACCGCCGAGCAGACCAGCCATGGGATTTTCTGGGTCAGGAGGACCGGTGGAGTACAACATTGCCGACCTGTTCGAGTCGGTCGTGGACGTGGTCCCGGACCGCGAGGCCCTCGTGTACGTGGACCACCCCGGGACCGGCGCCGAGCGCCGCCTCACGTACGCGGAGCTGGACGCGGCGGCGAACCGCATCGCGCACCATCTGCTGGACAGCGGCCTGAAGGCCGGTGAGCACCTGGGCCTGCACCTCTACAACGGCATCGAGTACCTCCAGACCGTCCTCGCCTGCCTGAAGGCCCGCCTGGTACCGGTGAACGTGAACTACCGGTACGTGGAGGAAGAGCTCGTCTACCTCTACAACGACGCCGATCTCGCCGCGCTCGTCTTCGAGGGCGAGTTCACCGAACGGGTCGCGGCGGCCCTCCCGCAGACGACGAAGCTCCGTCACCTGATCCGCGTCGGGCCGACCCCCGAGGGCGCCCCGGAGCCCGCGATCGCGCCGGTCGCGTACGCCGACGCGGAGGCGGCCGGCTCGCCGGAGCGCGGGTTCCCGCCCCGCTCCCCCGACGACCTGTTCATCATCTACACCGGCGGCACGACCGGTATGCCCAAGGGCGTCATGTGGCGCGCGGAGGACCTCTTCTTCGCCGGCCTCTTCGGGGGCGAGCCGACCGGCGAACCGGTGAAGCGGCCCGAGGAACTGGCCGAGCGGGTCGCGTCGAAGGGCGCCGGGCTGACCTTCTTCCCCGCGCCGCCGCTGATGCACGGCACGTCCACGCTGACGTCCTTCATCGCCTTCAACTACGGGCAGCGGGTGGTCATCCACCGCAAGTACGCGCCCGAGGAGGTACTGCGGACGATCGAGAAGGAGAAGGTCTCCAGCGTCTCGCTGGTGGGCGACGCCATGCTGCGGCCGCTCATCGACGCCCTCAACGGGCCCCTGAAGGGCACCGACCTGTCCTCCCTCTTCAGCGTCTCCTCCTCCGGCGCGATCATGTCGGAGACGGTGCGCGCCGAGTTCCAGGCGCTCGTGCCGAACGTGATGCTCCTGAACAACTTCGGCTCGTCCGAGTCCGGCTCCAACGGCCGCGCGACGAACGACTCCAGCCCGGAGAAGGGCTTCCGCCTGGAGGTCAACGAGCGGACGCAGGTGGTCGACCCGGTGACCCACGAGCCGGTGCCGGTCGGCGAGCCGGGACGGCTCGCGCAGCGCGGGTACGTACCGCTCGGCTACTACAACGACCCCGTCAAGACCGCCGAGACCTTCTTCCAGAAGGGGTCCGAGCGGTGGGTGCTGCTCGGCGACATGGCCACCGTGGACGAGCAGGGCATCGTCACCGTCCTCGGCCGCGGCTCCCAGTGCATCAACACGGGCGGCGAGAAGGTGTACCCGGAGGAGGTCGAGCAGGCGCTGAAGTCCCACCCGGACGTCTACGACGCCCTGGTCGCCGGGGTCCCGGACCCGAAGTGGGGCAGCCACGTGGCCGCGGTGGTCGAGGTCCGGTCGGGCGCGGCCGAGCCGACGCTGGACGAGATACAGGCACACTGCCGCACCAAGCTGGCGGGCTACAAGATCCCGCGCCAGCTCGTCATCGCCCCCGCCATCCAGCGCTCCCCGAGCGGCAAGGCGGACTACCGGTGGGCGAAGTCGGTGGCCACGGAGGCGGACGCGGACACCGCAAGCTGAACCGGAGCTGCGCACGACCGCTCAGGCCCCGGCGTTCAGGCCTCGCTGTTCAGGCCCTGCTGCTCAGGCTCCGCTGCTCAGGAACTGCTGTTCCGGCCCCGCTGCTCAAAAACTGCTCGACGCGGGCCGCGAACCACGGTGAATCGTCCAGCCACGGGAAGTGCCCGCCGCCCCGCTGTCCGTCGACGACGCCCCGCGCGGGCTTCCGGGGACTCCGCGAGGTCCACGGCCCAGCAGGATCAGCCGGCGGCCGGCGGACAGTCCGCCGAGGTCGCCCAGGTAGGCGGAGGCCCGCATGGCGCCGCCGGGAGGCAGATGAGCGGCTCCCCTTCGCCCTGGACGTGGTACGCGAGTTCGGTTCCGTCCTGGGTGGTGAAGGTAAAGGTGCAGGTGGATGGCGTGGAGGTCGACATGGACGGAATCCCAGCAGACGATCACCCGTTCGAGTAATTGATTTGGCCGCCGAGGTCCGGCAATCTACCGAATGATCGGTCGGTTGACTCGGACAAGGGGTGGGCGGCATGGGTACGTACACACAGGGCCACGACGGCGGTGCGGACGAGGGCGAGCGGATGGGCCGGGACGAGCTGGCGGCGCTCCAGCTCACCCGCCTGCGGGCGAGCTTGCGCCGGGCGTACGACCGGGTGCCCTTCTACCGGCAGGCCTTCGACAAGGCCGGCCTGCATCCCGACGACTGCCGTTCCCTCTCCGATCTGGCCCTGTTCCCCTTCACCACCAAATCCGATCTGCGCGACCAGTACCCCTTCGGAATGTTCGCCGTACCGCGCTCCGAGGTCCGCCGCATCCACGCCTCCAGCGGGACGACGGGCCGCCCGACCGTCGTCGGGTACACGGACGGAGACCTGTCCACCTGGGCTGATGTCGTCGCCCGCTCGATCCGCGCGGCCGGCGGGAGGCCCGGCCAGATCGTCCACGTCGCCTACGGGTACGGCCTGTTCACCGGAGGGCTGGGCGCGCACTACGGCGCGGAGCGCCTGGGCTGTACGGTCGTCCCCGCCTCGGGCGGGATGACGGACCGGCAGGTCCGGCTGATCGAGGACTTCCGGCCGGAGGTCATCATGGTGACCCCCTCCTACATGTTGACCCTGCTGGACGAGATGGAGCGCCAGGGCATCGACCCCCGCGCCACCTCCCTCCGCACGGGGATCTTCGGTGCCGAGCCGTGGACCGAGGAGATGCGCCGCGAGATCGAGGAACGGCTGAACATCGACGCGGTGGACATATACGGGCTCTCGGAGGTGATGGGCCCGGGTGTCGCCTCGGAATTCGCCGAGACCAAGGACGGTCTTCACATATGGGAGGACCACTTCTATCCGGAGGTGGTCGACCCGCTGACGGGCGCCGTACTGCCCGAGGGCGAGCCCGGGGAGCTGGTCTTCACCTCGCTCACCAAAGAGGCGATGCCCATCGTCCGCTACCGCACCCGGGACCTGACACGCCTGCTTCCCGGCACCGTCCGGCCGGCCTTCCGCCGGATGGAGAAGATCACCGGCCGCAGCGACGACATGATCATCCTGCGCGGGGTGAACCTCTACCCCACCCAGATCGAGGAGGTCCTCCTGCGGACCCCGGCCCTGGCTCCGCACTTCCAGCTCCGCCTGACCCGGCAGGGGCGGCTGGACGCCCTGACCGTACGGGTAGAGGCGCGCCGAGAGAGCGACGCCGGCCAGCGGGAGGCCGCGGCGGCCTCGGTGGTGCGGGCCGTCAAGGAGGGGGTCGGAGTCTCGGTCGCGGTGGAGGTGGTTGATCCGGAGACCCTGGAGCGGTCGGTCGGCAAGATCAAGCGGCTGGTGGACCTCCGGGAGGCCTGAGGCTGAAGCCGTGCCTGTGCCCTGGCCCAAGCCCCCGCCCCGGCGCTGCCGGCCTCACACGGGACGAGAGGCGGCCTCCGCCGGGAGGCCGGACCGCCTCCGGATCCACCCCTTCGGGCCCACTCGGGGGGCCTCCCGGGAAGCCGAGGGCCCATCCGGGTAGGGACAGAGGCGTGACCTCGACCTTCCGGCGGCTCCACGACCGGCTCCAGGCTTCCCATGCCGGGCTGGCATGGAGCCGTGGGCGGGAGATGGAGCTGATGCACCGGGCCATGGGCTTCGCCGCCCTCGGCTTCCTCACCCTGGTGCCGCTGCTCGTCGTCGTCGCGGCCGCCGCGCCGGGCAGCGGCTCGGGCTTCGGCCGCTGGCTCGGGCAGGCCCTCGGGGTGACGGAGTCCTCCCGGGAGCGGGTGGAGATGCTGTTCGGCGCCGCTGACCTCGCGCTGGAGCGGACCACCGCCTTCGGTCTCGCCGCCCTCGCGGTCTTCGGCCTGACCTTCGGCTCCGCCGTGCAGACCGGGTACGAGAAGGTCTGGGACCTTCCGACGGCCCGCTGGCACACCATGTGGCGGCACGTCGTCTGGCTCGCCCTGCTGGTCTGCTACCTCGGGCTGCTGGTCCTCATCCCCGCCCCCTCAAACGATGTGCCCGGCACGATCTTGGGCACCACGGGCGATCTCATCGGCACCTGTCTGTTCTTCTGGAGCTCCCAGTGGATCCTCCTCGGCGCGCGGGTCCGCTGGCGCGCCCTGCTTCCGGGCGCCGCGTGCACCAGCCTGGGCCTCCTCGGCCTGCGGGTCTTCTCCCAGCTGGTGTTCTCCCCGCTGATCGCCTCCAACGCCGTGACCTACGGCCCCTTCGGCACCCTCCTGGTCGTCCAGTCCTGGCTGGTCGGCGTCGGCTTCGTGGTCTACGGCGGCGCTCTGGTCGGCCGGCTCTTCCACGAGCACCTCGTCCTGCGCCGCCTCCGGGACACGGAGCTCTCGGAAATCGATTGAGTGTGCGGTCCAGGCCGTGGTACCACTTCGTGGTTCGCAAAACGATCACGATATGGACCAGAGGTGTGGTGGGCATGGCGCTCGGAGAATTGGTGAAACTGCGGGCCATGGGCACCGGGGACGCCGAGGCCCTGTGGCGCTGGAACCACGACCCCGAGGTCATGCGCTGGATGGACGACCAACACCCCCAGACGGTGGAGCGCGTCCGCACGTGGCTGGCCGACCGCCCCCGCAACTCCTACGACGACCTGCTCCTCGGCGTCGAGGCGCTCGCCGACGGCAAGCTCATCGGGCTGGTCGCCCTGCACGGCACGGCCCCCGAGAAGGGCATCGCGGAACTCGACATCTACCTGGGCGAGAAGGAGTACTGGGGCCGCGGCTACGCCACCGACGCGGTGCGCACGATCTGCCGCTACGGGTTCGAGGACATGCGCCTGCACAAGGTGACGCTGACCGTGGTCACCGAGAACCACGCCGCGCGCAAGGCCTACGAGAAGGTCGGCTTCGTCGAGGAAGGCCGCCTCCGCCAGGTCTTCCGCCGCGACGGCCGCTGGTTCGACATGTTCACCATGGGACTGCTGTCGGACGAGCTCCGCTGACGCCGCCGGGGTCCGGGCCGCTTCCCGTTCAGGCCCGGGGCGAGAAGCGGTCGCGCAGGGTGCGCTTGAGGATCTTGCCGCTCGCGTTGCGGGGCAGGGCGTCCACGAAGACGATCCGCTTCGGGGCCTTGAAGTGGGCCAGCTTCTCGCGTGCATAGGCCAGGAGTTCCGCCTCCGTCACCCCGTCGCGCGGGACCACCACCGCCGTGACGGCCTCGATCCACCGTTCGTCCGGGAGGCCGACCACCGCCGCCTCGGCCACGCCCGGGTGGGTGTAGAGCACGTCCTCGACCTGCCGTGAGGCGACCAGGACCCCGCCCGAGTTGATGACGTCCTTCACCCGGTCCACGACCGTGAAGTACCCCTCCGGGTCCCGGACCGCCAGGTCGCCGGAGCGGAACCAGCCGTCCCGGAAGGCCTTCTTCGTCGCCTCCGCGTCGTTCCAGTAGCCCTGGCAGAGCTGCGGGGAGCGGTAGACCACCTCGCCCGCCGTGCCGTCCGGCACCTCGGCCCCGTCCTCGTCGACGACCCGCGCCTGAACGTGGTGGACCGGCCGCCCGCACGAGTCCATCCGGCCCTCGTGCTCCTCCGGCCGCAGCACCGTGGCCAGCGGGCCGATCTCGCTCTGCCCGAAGCAGTTGTAGAAGCCGAGTCCGGGCAACCGTGCGCGCAGCCGTTCCAGGACCGGCACCGGCATGATCGAGGCCCCGTAGTACGCCTTGCGCAGGGCGGACAGGTCGCGGATGGCGAAGTCCGCGAAGTCCGGATGGTTGGCCAGCCCGATCCACACCGTCGGCGGCGCGAACAGGCTGTCCGCCTCCCCCGCCTCCACCAGGTCGAAGATCTCCTCCGCGACCGGCGCGTCCACGATCGTGTTCCGCGCACCCACCGCCAGGTACGGCAGCAGGAACACGTGCATCTGCGCCGAGTGGTACAGCGGCAGGGAGTGCACCGGCAGATCGCGCTCCGCCAGGTCCAGGGCCGCGATCGCGCTCTCGTACTCGTGGCAGAGCGCCTCGTGCGTCATCATCGCCCCCTTCGGCAGGGCGGTGGTCCCGGAGGTGTACAGCAGCTGCGCCAGCCGGGACGGGTCCCCGGAGCGGGCGAAGGCCCCGGGCCCGGCGGGCTCCGGCGGTTCGGCGAGGAGGGCGAGGAAGGAGCCGGGCGCGTCGCGCAGCGGGCGTACGGCGAACCCCGCGGGGACCCGCCCGGCCAGTTCCGGGTCCGCGAGGACGAGCGCGCTCCCGGAGTTCTCCAGGATGTACGCGAGGTCCTCCCCGGTGAGGTTCTGGTTGACGGGTACGTGCGTGAGCCCGGCGCGGGCGCAGGCGAGGAAGGCGAGGAGGTAGGCGTCCGAGTTGTGCCCGAAGGTCGCGACCCGGTCCCCCTCGGCCAGCCCGTAGCTCCCGCGCAGCACGGCCGCGCCCGTGGAGACGGCCGCGTCGAGTTCCGCGTAGGTCCAGGTCCGCTCGCGGTAGCGGACCGCGATCCGGTCGGGGACGCGTCGCGCGCTGTCGTGGAGCAGTCCGTCGACCGTGTTCTTCCGCACCGGGGTCATGGCGGGATCTTCGTCTGCGCGTACGGCCGGGGTCAATGACCCGGGCGGCGCGGATGCCCGGCCGGAACACCAGGAGATACCAAACGGCATGTTGACATGACGTCAGGTGGCCTGCATGAGTGTGGGGGCACACCAGCACCACCCACCCGCTCGGGCGATCGCGCCCGTCCGCAGGCTACTTGGGAGGTACGTTGCGCCTACTCCACGGACGCCGTCGCGCCCGCCCGCTCCTCCGTCGTGTCGCCCTCACCGGCACGGCACTGCTGGTCGCCGCCTCGGCGATACCCGAGGCCGCCGCCCGGGACCAGGGCTCCGGCCCGTCCGGCGGCGGCCTGTCCGCCGTCATCCGGTACACCGAGAACGGGATCCCGCACATCCTGGCCCGTGACTACGCCCACCTCGGCTTCGGCACCGGGTGGGCGCAGGCCGCCGACCAAGTGTGCGTGCTCGCCGACGGGTTCCTGACCGTCTCCGGGGAGCGGTCGCGGTGGTTCGGCCCGGACGCCGCGCCCGACGGTTCGCTCTCCTCCGCCGCCGGGAATCTCTCCAGCGACCTGTTCTTCAAGGGCGTCCGCGACTCCGGCACCGTGGAGAAGCTGCTGGCCGTGCCCGCGCCGGCCGGGCCGGGCAAGGAGGTCAAGGAGCTGATGCGGGGCTGGGCCGCCGGCTACAACGCCTGGCTGGCCCAGAACCAGATCACCGACCCGGCCTGCAAGGGCGCCGGTTGGGTGCGCCCGGTCACCGCCACCGACGTCGCCGCCCGCGGCTTCGCCGTCTCGGTCCTCGGCGGCCAGGGCCGCGCCGTCGACGGCATCACCTCGGCACGGCCCCCGGGCCCGGCGGCGGTGGCCCCGGGCGCCACGGCCGCCCCGGGTGCGGCGGGCGTCGATCCGGCTGCCGCCGCGGAGGCGGCCCGGGAGTTCTTCGACACCACCCGCTACGACATGGGGTCCAACGCGGTGGCCTTCGCCGGCTCCACCACCGCGAGCGGCTCCGGCCTGCTCCTCGGCAACCCGCACTATCCGTGGCAGGGCGGCCGCCGGTTCTGGCAGTCGCAGCAGACCATCCCCGGCGAGCTGAACGTCTCCGGCGGCTCGCTGCTCGGCACCACCGTGGTGAACATCGGCTTCAACGACAAGGTGGCCTGGAGTCACACGGTGGCCACCGGCACTCCCGTCAACCTCCACCAGCTGGCCCTCGACCCGGCCGACCCGACGGCCTATCTGGTGGACGGCACACCGGAGAAGATGACCGCACGCACCGTCAGCGTCCCGGTCCCGGGCGGCGCCCCGGTCACCCGGACCCAGTGGTGGACCCGCTACGGCCCGGTGCTGTCCGGACTCGGCGCCGGCCTGCCGCTGCCCTGGACCACGACCACCGCCTACGCGCTGGCCGACCCCAACGCCGCGAACATGCGCGGCTCCGCCACGGCCCTGGCCATGGGCCGGGCCCGCTCGGTCGCCGGCGTCCAGGACGCCCTGCGGCGCACCCAGGGGCTGCCCTGGGTCAACACGGTGGCAGCCGACTCGGCGGGCGGCACCCTCTTCACCCAGTCCCAGGTGCTCCCCCGGATCACGGACGAGCTCGCCGCGCGCTGCTCGACCCCGCTGGGCAGGGCCACGTACCCCTCCTCGGGGCTGGCGGTGCTGGACGGTTCGCGCGGTGACTGCGCGCCCGGCTCCGACCCGGACGCGGTCCAGCCGGGGGTCTTCGGCCCGGGCCGGGCGCCGACGCTGCAGGGCGCCCCGTACGCCGAGAACTCCAACGACAGCGCATGGCTGGCCAACGCGGACCAGCCGATCACCGGCTACGAGCGGATCTGGGGCAATGCCGGGACCCCGCGCTCGCTGCGCACCCGGGGCGCCCTGGAGGACGTCTCCGCGATGGCGGCGAAGGGCGGGCTGACGGTGGCGGACCTGCAGGAGCAGCAGTTCGCGAACCGGGTCCCGGCCGGTGATCTGGCGGCGGCCGACGCGGCGAAGGCCTGCGCGGCCCTGCCGGGCGGGACGGCCACGGGCAGCGACGGCGCGGCCGTGGACGTGTCGTCAGCCTGTGGGGTGCTGGCGGCCTGGGACCGCACGGCCGACGCCTCGAGCCGGGGCGCGCTGCTCTTCGACCGGTTCTGGCGGAAGCTGACCGCGAGCACGGCGGCCAGGGAGCTGTGGCTGGTGCCCTTCGACGCGGCCGATCCGGTAGGGACGCCCCGCACGCTCAACCAGGCGGCGCCCGGGATCGGGCGGGCCCTCGCCGACACGGTGTCGGAGCTGAGAAAGGCGAGCATCGCACCGGACGCGCCGCTCGGGGAGCACCAGTTCGTGGTGCGCGGCGGGCAGAAGCTGCCGGTGGGCGGCGGAACGGAGGCCCTGGGCGTCTGGAACAAGATCGAGGCTCCGTGGAACGCGGCGGGCGGCGGCTACCCGGAGGTCCTGCACGGCTCCAGCCACATCCAGGCCGTCGGCTGGGACGGCAGCCGCTGTCCGGTCGCGCGCACGCTGCTGACGTACAGCCAGTCCTCGAACCCGAATTCCCCGCACGCGGCCGACCAGACCCGGCTCTTCTCCCAGGAGCGCTGGGTGAAGGCACGGTTCTGCGAGCGGGACATCCTCACCTCGCCCCGGCTGAAGGTGGTCTGGCCGCGCGAGCGGCGCTGACACCTGCGCGCCCCGTACGACAGGCCCTGGCGGCGTGTCGTACGGGTCGCGGCCCGCTCAGGGGCTGACGGCGAGGAAGAGGTACGCGGCCAGCAGCACGAGGTGCACGCCGCCCTGGAGCAGGGTGGCGCGGCCCGGGACGATGGTGAGGGCGCTGACGACGACGGTCAGCGCCAGCAGCACCATGTGGACGGGTTCGAGCCCGAGCACCAGCGGCCCGGAGAGCCAGATCGTGGCGAGGGCGATCGCCGGGATGGTCAGGCCGATGCTCGCGATGGCGGAGCCGTAGGCGAGGTTGAGGCTGGTCTGCACCCGGTCGCGGCGGGCCGCTCGGACGGCGGCCAGGGTCTCGGGGGCCAGCACGAGCAGGGCGATGATCACACCGACCACGGCGTAGGGCAGACCGAGGTCCGCGACTCCGCGTTCGATGGTCGGGGAGACGGCCTTGGCGTTTCCGACGACGGCGACGAGTGCGACGAGCAGCAGTCCGAGGCTGATCAGGGCGGCCCGGGCGGTGGGCGGCTCGGCGTGCTCGTCCTCTTCGCCGGCGGCCGCGGCGGCAGCGGCCTGCGCGGCCTCCTTGCGGATCCGCTTGGTGTCGACGGGCAGGAAGTAGTCGCGGTGGCGGACCGTCTGGACGGCGACGAACAGCCCGTAGAGGGCGAGCGAGGCGGTGGCGGCGAAGGCGAGCTGGGCCGTGGAGAACTCGGGGCCCGGCTTGGTGGTGGTGAAGGTGGGCAGCACGAGGCTGAGTACGGCGAGCGTGGCGACGGTGGCCAGGGCCGCGCCCGAGCCCTCGGCGTTGAAGACGGCGACGCGGTTGCGCAGGGCCCCGACGAGCAGGGACAGGCCGACGATGCCGTTGCACGTGATCATGACGGCGGCGAAGACGGTGTCCCGGGCGAGGGAGGAGGTCTTGTCCCCGCCGTCGGCCAGCAGGGTGACGATGAGGGCCACTTCGATGACGGTGACCGCGACGGCGAGGACCAGTGAGCCGAAGGGTTCACCCACCCGGTGCGCGACGACCTCGGCGTGGTGCACCGCCGCCAGCACCGCGCCGGCCAGGCAGAGCGCCACCAGCGCCACGGCGAGCGAGGGCAGGTCGCGTCCCCAGCTGAAGACGAGCGCGACGAGCGCCACCACGGGGACCACGACGGTCCAGTCGGTCAGGGGGGATCTGTGCAGTGCCGTACTCATATCAGCCAACTTGCCAGAAGTGTTCCCCGAATGCAGCGGAAAGTGCGCTTCCAGGGCTCTGACGTGGCACTCCTCACGAAGCCCGGGCGTGGCCGTCCTCGTCGCGGATCCCTCAGGTGCCCTCTGCGTACCCCGCTGCGGGGGTGCCGCCTCGGATGTCGTCCAGGGCGTCGACCGCGTTCCGCCTGGCGATGCCCTTGAACTCCTCGGCGAAATGCGTGAGCAAGGTGAGGGCGGTGGCCCGGTGCCCTTCCACGCCGGCCAGTTCCGCGGCTGCCCATACCCGGTCCACTCCGTCGAGTTCGGCGTCGTCGGCGAAGCGGGCGAGCAGGGTGATGCCCGCGGTCCGGTGCTCTCCCGGCCCTCCCAGCCTTGCCAGCGCGCCGGCTGCCCCGATCCGCGGGATGGTGCGCCCGCCGGGGTTCCCGGCCAGCTCGGCGAGCAGGGCGATGCCTGCCGCCCGGTACCCCTCCAGCCCGGCCAGGGTCTCGGCCGCCGCCGTACGGGAGTAGCTGCCGGCGTCCTCGGCGATGGAGACGAGCAGGGCGGCGGCACTGTCCTCATGGCCCCGCACCCTGCTGAGGTCAATGGCAGCCCACAGGCGGATGTGTGGGAGACCGGGGTCCTCGGCGAGGCGGACCAGCAGGGCGGCAGCGACGTCCTGCTGCCCGTCCACCCGACCAGGGCTTCGGCCGCCCAGAGGCGGACGGACGGGGGCATGGTGACGTCCTCGCAGAGGTGGGTGAGCAGGGCGGCCCCCGCGGCCCGGTGCCCTTCCACCTCGGCCACCGCCCTGGCCGCCGGCACGATGGCCCTGCCGTCGATGGAGGGGTCACGGACGAAACGGGTGAGCTGCGCGGCCGTTCGGTCCGGGGGAAGGCAGGTCGCCAGGTGCACCTGTCTGATGAGGAACGCGCAGGCGTTCTCTCCGCCGTTCGAGGTGAGGTCTTCCACGCACTGGACGGTCTCGGCCGCGAGGGCGTCCCCGTGGGCGAGGAGTCCGTCGAGGAGGAAGCCGAGGTAGGACGGGTCCAGGTCCAGCGGCTCCCGGCGACCACCGCGCGGAGTCGAGTGGTTGCCGAACAGGTCGTGGAGCAGTCGGGTGCGGACCTGAAGGTCGTCACGGGCTGCGTGCCGGGCGGCGTGGTACTCGAGGAGGGTCCGGTGGAGGAATTCGAAGTCGTCCGCCTCCTGGGCCAGTACGCCGGTGGGCCGCAGGAGGTCTGCGAGAAGGCGACTCCAGTGTTCCGCTGCCACTTTCGGGGGGCGCCCGGCCCACGGGTGTGAGGCCAGCACCGCTACGGCGTGCGCGGTGTTCCCGTTGATCCTCTCGTAGGCCAGGTGGTCGATCAGCTGCGGCAGGTGGTCGACCACGCGTTGCGCGGCCTCTTCGGTGGCTCTGCGGTCCTTCGGGACCTGATGGCGGTCCTTCAGGCGGTGGATCGCGGCGGCGTGGGTGGCCGCGACGTGCTTATGGGCGTTCTGCTCGTGGAGCAGTTCCACGAACGCCCGGTAGACGCCGGTCCGGCCGGCGGGCAGGGACCGGGCGGGATCGGCCGCGTGGAGCCGGCACAGCATGGAGGCCATGAGCGGCGTACGGGCCAGGACGTCCAGGCGGGAGCGCTTCAGCCTGGCCAGGAACGTCGTGGCCTGGCGTTCGGGGTCCTCCAGGCCGCGGAACCATTGCACGGCGTAGGAGCGCAGGTCGCCCTCGGAGAAGGACAGCAGCTCGAAGCATCGCGTCTCCGGGCCTGGTGCGCCGAGTTCCCCGGCGGGCAGGGGACGGGTCGCGACCACGAACCGGTACAGCTCCGGCTCGGCCGCTGCGGCACCGGCCACCATCCGCAGGACGGCGCCGCGCGCGTCCGCGTCGGCGATCTCGTCGAGACCGTCGACGAGCACGAGCCAGGCCGCCCCGGAGCGCGGCTGGTGGCGGAAGAACTCCGCCGTCAGCTCGTCGAGAAGCCCGAAGCCCTTCAGTCGGCAGGTGGTCGCCCGGGCCAGTGCGCCGGGCAGCGGGTCCTCACCGGTCAGGGAGCGCGCGTCCACGATGACCGGGACGGTGTTCCCGGTCGTCGTGTCCTGCCGGCGGTCGGCCGCGTCGGCCGCGTCGGCCGCGTCGGCCACCAGGGTGCGCAGCAGCGTGGACTTGCCTCCTCCCGGTCCGGCGAGGAGCAGGCAGACACCCCGGTCCGTCCCGAGGACCTCGTCGGCGGGCACGGCGGGGCCGGTGGCGCTCCCGCTCGGCGCGGCACCGCCGGGCCCGCCCGCACGCGGATCGGCCGGGCCGTCCGGGGCCTGGCGACGCACCAGCTGATGTACGTGGACACGCGCGAGCGGGGGCAGGCGCTCCTCCTCGCCCACGCCCCCCCCGGGTAGGGATGCTCCCGTGCGGCCTGTCGAGCAGCCGTCAGATAGGCCCTGAGCAGCGGTGCGCGGCCCGGCGGTGCGGTGGCGGGCTTGACGGCCTCCTTGGCCTGCTGCCACAGCGTCTTCCACTTCGCTCCCAGCGCCAGGCGTCTGCCTGCCGCGTCCGGCGGGCGCCGCGGGCCGTGCCCGTGTGGCTCTTCGGACCATTCGAGGAGTACCTCTACCAGCGCCCACAAGGAGGGGAAGTCCCGTGCCGGTGTTCCCGTTTCGAACCAGCCACCGACCGTGGTGGGCACGAGCTCCGCAAGACCGACGATCGCGCGTCTGTCGTTCGCCTCGGCGATCGCCTCCAACCGCTGCCGCCCCCTGAGCGCCCGGCCCTCCAGCGCGCGCAGTTCGTCGCGCAGGGCCTGCCGTGCGGCTCCTAGCTCCCTGCCCGGCCTCACACCCGTCCCCGCTCGCTTGCCCCGGGTCCGGCGGGTCCGGCGGGTCCGGTGAAGCGGGTTCCGGATACCGCCGCGACCTGGGCCTTCGCCCGCTCGATCCGGCCGCTCCGGAACCGCTTCGGCCGTGCCGCGTACGGGCGCTGCACTGTCTCGTGCCGCGGCCGGACACGAAGGCCGCACCGATGAGAGGGAATCCCATGCACATCGCCGAAGTGGCCGTCGTCGCAGTGCCCGTGGCCGCCGTCGTGGTCGTGGCGGGCGCGTCCGCGCGGTAAGTGAGGGTCGGTACCCCACGTCACCGGCTGTTCGCGGCCCGAGGCCCGGCACGATCCCGTGCCGGGCCTCGTGGCGTCCGCCCGCCATGTCCGCCGCCCGCTGTCTCATGTCCCCGCATCATGCCGGACATTGCACGGCGCGCAAGGCCTGAGCGGCTGAACTCCGAGGCCTCCCCGACCCATGGCCGGGGAGGCCTCCGTACGTCACATCACGTCACATCACGTCACATCGCGCGCTCGTGGCCCTCCCAGTACGGCTCGCGCAGGCGGCGCTTGTACAGCTTGCCGTTGGGGTCGCGCGGCATCGTCTCGATGAAGTCCACGGTCTTGGGCCGCTTGTACCCGGCCAGTTGGCGCTCGCAGTGGTTCAGGATCTCCGCCGCGAGGGCGTCGCTCGCCGCGAAGCCCTCGGCCGGTTCGATGACCGCCTTGACCTCCTCGCCCCAGGAGGGGTGCGGGATGCCGAAGGCGGCGGCGTCCGCGACCGCCGGATGGGTGAGCAGTGCCGATTCGATCTCGGCCGGGTAGATGTTCACCCCGCCCGAGATGATCATGTCGATCTTCCGGTCGCGGAGGAAGAGGTAGCCCTCCTCGTCCATCAGGCCGAGGTCTCCGACGGTGAAGAAGTCGCCGATGCGGTTCTTCTTCGTCTTGCCCTCGTCCTTGTGGTAGCTGAAGCCGCCGGTGTTCATCTTGATGTAGACGGTGCCGAGTTCGCCGGCGGGCAGCCGCTCGCCGTCGTCGTCGAAGATGGCGAGCTCGCTGATCGGCCAGGCCTTGCCGACGGTTCCCGGCTTCTTCAGCCAGTCCTCGGCCGTGGCGAAGGCGCCGCCGCCCTCGCTCGCCGCGTAGTACTCCTCCACGCACCCGCCCCACCAGTCGATCATCGCCCGCTTGACGTGGTCGGGGCAGGGCGCGGCGCCGTGGATGGCGTGCCGCATGGAGGAGACGTCGTACGCGTCCTTGGTCTCCTGCGGGAGCGCGAGGAGCCGGTGGAACTGGGTCGGCACCATGTGGGTGTGCGTGCAGGCGTGCGCGTCGATCAGGCGCAGCATCTCCTCGGCGGTCCACTTGTCCATCAGGACCAGCGGGTGTCCGATGTGCAGGGCCGCGGCGGCGAACTGCAGGACGGCCGTGTGGTAGAGCGGCGAGCACACGAGGTGGACGTTGTCGTCGAAGGCGCGGATGCCGAAGATGCCGAGGAAGCCGCCGAGGTACGTCTCCTCCGGGAGCTTGCCGGGCAGCGGACGGCGGATGCCGCGCGGCCGGCCGGTGGTGCCGGAGGTGTAGTTCATGACCCAGCCGAGCGTGCGGTCGGCGGGGGCCGTGTCCGGCTGCCCGTCGAGCAGTTCGCCGTACGAGCGGAAGCCCGCGACCGCTCCGACCGCGTACCGGTGGCTCGCGGGCAGGCCCGCCTCGTCGGCGGCGGCGGTGGCCGCGTCGGCGAACCGCTCGTGGGCGATCAGGACCTTGGCTCCGGAGTCGGAGACGATCCAGGCGATCTCGGGGCCGACGAGGTGGTGGTTGACCGGGACGAGGTAGAACCCGGCCTGGGAGGCGGCCAGGTAGGCGGTGAGGAACTCGACGCTGTTGGGGAGGACGACGGCGAAGACGTCGCCCCGCTCCAGCCCGGCGGCCCGCAGGCCGTGCACGAGGCGGTTGACGTCGGCGTGCAGCCGGGCGGCGGACCAGGTCTCGCCCTCCGGGGTGACGAGGACGGTGCGCTCGGGGTCGGCGGCGGCCTGGGCCCAGAAGCCGTTGGGGGGCGTGTCGGTCATCTTGTCCACTCCTCGGATCTTCAGGCCCGGCCGGCTATGCGGGTGATGCGGTCGATGGCGCGCTCGAAGCCGCTGGTGAGGTCGTCGAAGACGGCCTGGACGCTGCGTTCGCTGTTCATCCGGCCGACGATCTGCCCGACGGGGGTGCCGAGCAGCGGCTGGATCTCGTACTTCTGGATGCGGGACACGGCCTCCGCGACGAGGAGTCCCTGCAGGGGCATCGGCAGGGCGCCGGGGCCCTCCGGGTCGTCCCAGGCGTCGGTCCACTCGGTGCGCAGCTGGCGGGCGGGCTTGCCGGTGAGGGCGCGGGAGCGGACGGTGTCCCCGGAGCCGGCGGCGAGCAGCTTCTCGGTGAGGGCGCGGGAGTGCATGTCCGCCTCGGTGGTGGTCAGCCAGAGTGAGCCGAGCCAGGCGCCCTGGGCGCCGAGGGCCAGTCCGGCGGCGATCTGTTCGCCGCTGCCGATGCCGCCGGCGGCGAGGACCGGGAGCGGGGCGACGGCCTCGACCACCTCGGGCACCAGGACCATGGTGGCGATGTCGCCGGTGTGTCCGCCGGCCTCGTAGCCCTGGGCGACGACGATGTCGATGCCGGCCTCGGCGTGCCGGCGGGCGTGCTTGGCGCTGCCGGCGAGGGCGGCGACGAGGACGCCGTGCTCGTGAGCGCGCGCGATGACGTCGGCGGGCGGGGAACCCAGCGCGTTCGCCAGGAGTTTGATGGGGTAGTCGAAGGCCACGTCGAGCTGGTTGCGGGCGACCTGTTCCATCCAGCCGGTGATGCGCCAGCCGGAGGCCTCGCCCTCGGCGAGCTCGGGCACGTGGTGTTTGGCGAGGGTGTCCCGGACGTACTCCCGGTGCGCGGCCGGGATCATCGCCTCGATGTCGGCCTCGCTGACGCCGTCGACGGCCTTCTTCGCGGGCATGACCACGTCGAGCCCGTAGGGCTTGCCGTCGGTGTGCTCCTGCATCCAGTCGAGGTCGCGCTTCAGGTCGTCGGGGGCGGTGTAGCGGACCGCCCCGAGCACCCCGAACCCGCCCGCGCGGGTGATGGCAGCGGCCACCGCCGGGAAGGGCGTGAAGCCGAAGATGGCGTGCTCTATTCCCAGTTTCCTGCTCAGCTCCGTCTCCATGGGCGGCAGGATGCCGCAGCCCGGCCGTCGAGGGAAGAGGTTTTCTGATGCAGCGTCAGATTCTTTGCCGGCCGGTCACCGCGGGGCCCGCGCCGTGAGCGGGCAGATACTCAGGAGGACACGGCGCAGGACACGGCGGCGGACGGGAGGACCGGTCATGAAGGCACCAGGGGCAGCCGGGAACGACGGTGGGACGCAGGGCTCCGGCACGACCGGCCCGAAGGCACCCGACCACGGCGGCAGCGCGCCCGCGGCGGACGGCGGCTGGTCCGCGGCGGGCGGCACCGCACCCGGGCCGGACGGCACCGCGCCCACTGCGGACGGCACCGCGCCCGGGCCGGACGGCACCGCGGCGGACGGCACCGCCGGAAGCATGCGCGGGCTCAGTCGGCGGCGGCTCGGGGCGCGGCTGCTGGCGCTGGGCGGTGTGCTCGTACTCCAGGCCGCGCTGCCCGGGTCCGCGGGGGCTGCCGGGGGGCCGGCCGAGCGGCGCGCGCTCCAGGGACTACGGCTGCGGTACGGGTCCGCCCGCCAGGCGGGGCTCTTGGAGAAGCATCTCGAAGGGGTGGCGGACGAGGCGCGGCGCTTCCTCGCCCCCTCCCCCGAACACCCTTACTACGCCGGGGCCGTGGTCCTCGCGGGGCGGGGCCGCACCGTGGCGCTGCACCGGGCGATGGGCGACGCCGTCCGGTACGCCGACTACGACGGCCGCACCGACCGGGTCCGGGAGTTCCCGGCCGCCCAGCGGATCGCCATGGCCGAGGACACGGTCTTCGACCTGGCCTCCCTCTCGAAGCTGTTCACCTCGCTGCTGGCCGTGCAGCAGATGGAGCGCGGGCGCCTGGAGCTGGAGGCACCGGTGCACCGGTACCTGCCCGAGTTCACGGGCGGGGGCAAGGAGTCGATCACCGTACGGCAGCTCCTCACACACACCTCGGGGCTGCGGTCCTGGGCCCCCTTCTACCAGGAGCCCACCCGGGCGGGTCAGTTGAGGCTGCTGTGGTCCGTGAGGCCGCAGGAGACCCCGGGGACGGTCTACCGCTACTCCGACCTCAACCTCATCGCCCTCCAACTGCTCCTGGAACGGATCACCGGTCACACATTGGACCTCCTGCTCCAAGACGAGATCACCGCTCCGCTCGGGATGCACCGCACGCGCTACAACCCGCCGCTCTCCTGGCGCCGGGTCACGGCCGCCACCGAGGTGCAGCGCCCGCCCTGGTCCGGGCTGGACCGCGGGCTCGTCTGGGGCGAGGTCCACGACGAGAACGCGCACGCGCTGGGCGGCGTCGCCGGCCACGCCGGGGTCTTCGGCACCGCCTGGGACCTGGCGATCCTCGCCCGCACCCTCCTCGACGGCGGGGTCTACGCCGGCAAGCGCATCCTGCGCCCCGCTTCCGTCGAGCTGCTCTTCACCGACTACAACACAGCCTTCCCCGGCGACGATCACGGCCTGGGCTTCGAGCTCTACCAGCACTGGTACATGGGCGCCATGGCCACCCCGCACTCCGCCGGCCACACCGGTTTCACCGGCACCTCCCTGGTCCTGGACCCCTCCACGGACTCCTTCCTGATCCTCCTGGGCAACTCCGTCCACCCCGTGCGCACCTGGCGCGCCGGCAGCGCCCCCCGCGTCGCGGTCGGCAACCGCTTCGCCCGCGCCGTCCCCGTCCGCACGAAGCACGGCGGCCCGGCCTGGTACTCCGGGATGGAGACCGGCGGCTCGGGCACCCTGACCCTCCCGCCCCTCACCCCGGCCACCGGCTCGGCCCGGCTGCGCTGCGCGGTGTGGTGGGACACCGTGCCCGGCGCGGGAGCGCTGCACGTGGAGGCCTCCGCCGACGGGCAGACCTGGGAGCCGCTCCCCTTCACCACCGTCCGCACCACCGGCGGAGCCGCCGAACACTGGGCGCAGGGCTCCGTCTCCGGCTGGTCGGGCCGCATCTGGCACCGGCTCGAAGCCCCGCTCACGACCTGGGCCGGCCGCGAGGTCCGCATCCGCTTCCGCCACGCCGCCCAGGGGCGCTACGTGGGCCGCGGAGCCTACGTGGACATCCTGCGCGTCTCGGAACCCGCCCAGCTCCTCTTCGCCGAAGACCGCCCCGCGGACGCCTCCCGCATCGAGGCGACGGGCTGGTCCCGCTCGGCGGACTGAGGCCCGCACGGCGATAGGTCGCCGTGCGGGCTCGTCACCGCTCGCGCCGACGGGCCCGGTGCCGGCGGACGGCGTCCCGGCCGCCGCAGCGCGGTGAGCAGTACCGCTGGGTGCCGTTCCGCGAGGTGTCGACGACGACCTTCGCGCAGGGGTGAGCCGCGCACCGGCCGAGGCGGCTCATGCCACGGGTCGTCAGGTGCAGTGCGGTGCCGACGCTGAACACGGCGTGCAGGACCCGCGCCAGGTCGTCGTCGACGTCGCGGTAGTGCAGGTGCCAGCCCTCGCCGTTGTGGTCGGTCATGCGCGGATAGGCCGTCGCGGCGGCCATCTGCCCGTTGAGGATCGCCGCCCGCTCACCCGGGTCGCGGGCGTCGACGACCCGGATCCAGTCGTCGAGCACCGCCCGGCAGCGGACGTGGTCGTCGGGCCGCTCGGGGAAGGGCATCGTCATGCCGAACTCGCGGGTCCGCTCGACGATCCCCGCCCGGGTGTCGGGCCAGTCGTCGGCCAGGGAACGGGCGAGGAGCACGGCGTACTCACCGTAAGGGTTGAGATGCATAAGCCCATTACATCAAGGTGGGGGCATGTCCCTCACCTCGTTGTCCTCACCCGTGTCCGGTGCGTCCGTCCTCGGCATGGCACTCACCGCGCTGGTCATGGTGCTGACCCCCGGGCCCAACATGATCTACCTCGTTTCGCGCAGCATCGGCCAGGGCCGCGCAGCGGGTCTCGTCTCCCTGGCCGGCACCGGCGTCGGCTTCGTCGTCTACATGCTGATGGGCAACCTCGGCCTCGCGGTCGTGTTCGTCGCCGTGCCCTGGCTGTTCATCGGCTTCAAAGCCGCGGGCGTCCTCTACCTGGCCCATCTCGCCTGGCAGGCCCTGCGCCCCGGCGGGCGGGGCATGTTCGAGGTCCGCGAAATACCCCGCGACAGCCCGGCACGGCTCTTCCGCATGGGGCTGGTGACGAACCTGCTCAACCCCAAGGCCGCGATCATGTACCTGACCTTGATCCCGCAGTTCATCGACCCGCAGCGCGGGAATCCGGCCGCACAGGGCCTGGCCCTCGGGTCGGTTCAGATCGCGGTGAGCCTGACCGTCAACGCCCTGATCGTCGTCGCCGCCGGGGCCATCGCCACCTTCCTCGGCCGGCGCCCGAGCTGGGCCGCCGTGCAACGCCGCATCACCGGCACCCTCCTGGGCGCCGTGGCACTTCTCCTCGTCCGCGAGGTGCCCGCCCGGGCCCGAGCCTGACCCGAAGTCCCTGCCGCGAGCACACCCGGTCACGGCCTAGGCGAGGGCCGCATCGATCATCCTGCGGGTCACGGCGGTGAGTTCGGCCAGGTCGGGTGCCGGGCGGGAGCGGGCGAGCGCGCCCGCGAGGCGGTCGTAGAGGAGTCCGTCGGCCCAGGCGACCAGGAGTTCGGCGGACTCGGCCGGCCGTGCGGCGCCGAGCGCCGCGAGGATCCCGGCGGCCCGGTCCCGCGAGCCCTGGCCGGCCCGGTGGAGTTCCGTCGCGAGCTCCGGGTTCCGGGCGGCCTCCAGGCTCAGCTCGAAGCGCGCCAGCTGGCGCGAGCGCCCCGTGGTCAGCCATCGGTACAGCAGCGCGGCGAGCACGGCGACGACGGAGTCCCGGTCCATCGGTGAAGGCGGAGGCGCAGGCGACTGCGAAGCAGTGGCGCCCCCGTCGAAGTCGCCGAGGTCCAGCTCGGCCAGCCGCGCGTAGCAGGCGCCGATCAGCGCCGTCCTCGTACGGAAGTAGTACGAGGTGCTGCCCGCCGGAAGCCCGGCCGCTCCGTCGACGGCCCGGTGGGTCAGGCCTCGCAGCCCGGCGGCGGCCACGAGGTCGATCGCGCTGTCGGCGATCAGTGTTCGGCGGTCGCTTCCGCGCTCGGGGGTGTGCATACCGTCACTCTACAAGTGTAGAGTGACGGCCACGTCCTCTACATCCGTAGAGGACGTGGGGAGCGGGGAAGGTGCGGCCATGACTCGACGTCAAGCGGTGGTGGCGGGCGCGGGGATCGGCGGGCTCGCCGCGGCGGTGGCCCTGCACCGGCGCGGTTGGGACGTCACCGTCTGCGAACGCACGCCCGGGCCGTCCGCGATCGGCGCGGGAATCGTCCTCGCCCCCAACGCCCTGCGCGCCTTCGACGCCATCGGCTTCGACGCCGCCCGCGCGGCGGGTCGCGCCACCCCCGCCGCGATGGACCTGCGCCGCCCCGGCGGCCGCCGGCTGAGCCGCGCCGACGGTGCCGCGCTGACCGCCAGGTACGGCCGGCCCCCGCTCGCCGTGCACCGCGCGGCCCTCACCGCCGCCCTGGCCGCCGAGCTCCCCGCAGCCGCCCTCGTGTACGGCACGGCGGTGACCGCCGTCGACGGTGCGGACGGCCGGCCCGTCGTCCACACCTCGGCCGGAGCTCTCACCGCCGACGTGGTCATCGCCGCCGACGGCATCCACAGCCCGATCCGCCGCCGGCACTTCCCGGCCCACCCCGGCCTGCACTACAGCGGGGAGACCGCCTGGCGGACCGTCCTTCCCGCCGGCGGACCGCCCGTGCCCGCCGCCGCCGAAACCTGGGGCCGCGGGGAGCGCTTCGGCGTCGTCCCGCTCGCCGACGGCCGCGTGTACGTCTACGCCACCGCGGTCGTGCCCGAGGGCCACCGGCCCGCCGACGTACGCACCGAACTCCTGGGCCGCTACGGCACCTGGCACGACCCGATCCCCGCCCTGCTGGAGCGGATCGACCCGGCGGCCGTGCTCCAGCACGACCTGTACGACCTCGCCGCCCCGCTCCCCCGCTTCCACCGCGGCCGGCTGGCGTGGCTCGGTGACGCGGCGCACGCCATGACCCCCAACCTCGGCCAGGGCGGGTGCCAGGCCGTCGAGGACGCCGCCGTCCTCGCACACCTGCTGGACGGGGCCGACGTACCGGCCGCCCTGGCCGCCTACAGCGCGGCCCGCTGCACCCGCACCGACGCCCTGCGCATCCGCTCCCGGCGCGCGGGCCGGGTCGCCGCCCTCACGCACCCCCTTGCGGTGGCCGCCCGCGACCTCGCCGTCCGCGCCACCCCGGCCCGCGCCGCGCGGCGCGCCATGGACGACCTTTTCGACGGATTCGCGCTTCCGAACTAGGCCGGAACGGGCCGTGCCCTGTGGCGCCGGCACTCGTTGTTGTGGTTCGTTGACCGTTCAACACGAAGGCAGGCGAACCCATATGACCGACATCGACTGGGACAACCCGATCGACCCCAAGCCGGGCTGGACCCTGGATCACGTCAAGCTGTACGTGGGGTCCGGCGGGACCGAGGGGCAGTACTGGAACAACACCCAGACCCTGCTGCTCACCACCATCGGCCGCAAGTCCGGGAAGCCCGTGCGGACCCCGCTCATCTACGGCGAGGACGACGGCCGTTACCTCATCGTCGCCTCCAAGGGCGGCGACCCCGAGGACCCGCTCTGGTACCGGAACCTCAGCGAGCACCCCGAGGTCCGGGTGCAGGTCGGCCCGAAGGTGGTCCAGGGCATCGCGCGGACCGCGACCTCCGAGGAGCGTGCCGGGTTCTGGCCGCTGATGGTGAAGCACTGGCCCTCGTACGACGAGTACCAGACCAAGACCAGCCGGGAAATCCCGATCGTCGTGATCGACCCCGTCGGCTGACAGGGCGCCCGGGCGCGTCAGTGCCCCAGGACCGCCATCGCCGCGTTGTGGCCGGGGACCCCGCTGACGCCGCCGCCGCGGACCGCCCCCGCGCCGCACAGCAGTACGTTGCGGTGGGCGGTCTCCACGCCCCAACGGCCGCCGCCCTCCTCTGCGTAGGGCCAGGACAGGTCCCGGTGGAAGATGTGCCCGCCGGGCAGGCGCAGATCCCGCTCCAGGTCGAGCGGGGTCTTGGCCTCGATGCACGGGCGGCCGTCGGTGTCGAAGGCCAGGCAGTCGGTGATCGGTTCGGCCAGGTGGGCGTCGAGCTGGGCGAGGGTGGCGGCGAGCAGCACCTCCCGCGCCCCCTGGTTGTCGTGACCGAACAGCCTTGCCGGGGTGTGCAGCCCGAAGAGGGTCAGGGTCTGGTAGCCCTGCTCCGCCAGCTCGGGTCCCAGGATCGTCGGGTCCGTCAGCGAGTGGCAGTAGATCTCCGAGGGCGGTACGGAGGGCAGTTCACCGGCGGCGGCCTCCGCGTGGGCCCGGGCGAGCTGTTCGTAGCCCTCCGCGATGTGGAAGGTGCCGCCGAAGGCCTCGCGCGGGTCCACGGAGGTGTCCCGCAGCCGGGGTAGCCGGCGCAGCAGCATGTTGACCTTGAGCTGAGCCCCCTCGGGGGCCGGCTGCGCCGGTTCCTCCCCGAGGAGTTCGGCGAGCGCCTGCGGCGAGGCGTTGACGAGCACCACCCGGCCGGCGACCCGCCCCTCGCCCGTCGCCGTACGGAAGGTCACCTCGGCCGGGGCGGTCGTGCCGTCGGTGTCGATGCGCAGCGCCTCGTGCCCGGTGACGATCTCCGCCCCGGCGGCCAGCGCGGACGCGGCGAGGGCGTCGGTGAGCGCGCCCATGCCGCCGACGGGGACGTCCCAGTCGCCGGTGCCGCCGCCGATGACGTGGTAGAGGAAGCAGCGGTTCTGGGCCAGGCCCGGGTCGTGGGCATCGGCGAAGGTGCCGATCAGCGCGTCGGTGAGGACGACGCCGCGCACCAGGTCGTCGGCGAACTCCCGCTCGACGGCCCGTCCGATCGGCTCCTCGAACAGCATGCGCCAGGCCGCCTCGTCGTCGAGCCGCGCGCGCAGCTCGCCGCGCGTGGGCAGCGGCTCGGTCAGCGTCGGGAAGAGGCGCTCGGCGGCCCGCCCGGTGGTTCCGTAGAAGGCGCGCCAGTTCTCGTACTCCCGCTCCGAGCCGGTCAGCCGCGCGAAGGACTCCCGGGTGCGCGCCTCGCCGCCGCCGACCAGCAGTCCGCCGGGGCGTCCGGCGCGCTCGACGGGGGTGTACGAGGAGACCGTGCGCCTGCGCACCTCGAAGTCCAGGCCGAGCTCGCGCACGATCTTCGCGGGGAGCAGCGAGACCAGGTAGGAGTAGCGGGACAGCCGGGCGTCGACGCCCGGGAAGGGCCGGGTGGACACGGCGGCCCCGCCGGTGCGGCCGAGCCGCTCCAGGACGAGGACCGAACGGCCCGCCCTGGCCAGGTAGGCGGCGGCGACGAGGCCGTTGTGGCCCCCGCCCACGATCACCGCGTCGTACACGTCGTGCCCGAAGCCCCGCGAGGTCGTCATGGCTCTTGGTAACACACCTGCCCCAGCCGCTCCAGACAGTGCGCTTCGTCGGCGTGGGCCGCGACCGTGTCCGGATGGCCGTCGCCCAGCGATCGCTCGCGGATGCCGGACAGTTCCCGGTAGACCGGCAGCGCCTGGTCCCAGCGCCCCAGCCGGCCCAGTCCCACGGCGAGTTCGCGCCGGCTGACCAGGGTGTCGGGGTGTTCGGCGCCGAGCGTGCGGGCCCGTGCCTCGCCCACCTCCCGGGCTTCGGCCACCGCTTCCTCCCAGCGCTCCAGGCGCCCGAGGTTCACCCCGAGGACGTGCCGGGCCCGCAGCGTCTCCGGGTCGGCGGCCCCGTAGGCGCGGGTGCGGTCGCGGACCAGGTCCCGGAACAGCTCCAGGGCCTGGGCCGAGCGTCCGGTCCGGCCGAGGGCGATCCCGGCCTCGTAGCGCGCGGCGAGCGTGTCGGGGTGGTCGCGGCCGAGCACCCGCTCCCGTACGGCGGCGATGTGCCGGAAGGCCTCGAGGGCCTCCTCCCAGCGTTGCAGGCGGCCGAGCGCGTACGCCACCTCGTACCGGGTCAGCAGGGTGTCCGCGTGCTCCGCCCCCAGGACGGCCGCCCGGTCGGCGGCCACCTCGGCGGCGGCGGTGTGGGCCTCGGAGAAGCGGCCGAGGGCGCCCAGCGCGCAGGCCAGGTTGTGGCGGCAGCGCAGGGTGTCGGGGTGGATCCGGCCCACGGTGCGCTCCCGGGCGGCGAGCACCGCGCGGTAGCCCTCGTACGCCTCCTGGTGGCGGCCGAGCAGGCCCGTCTCGTACGCCGCCTCCTGCCGCGCGGCGAGGGTGTCCGGGTGGTCGGCTCCGAGCACCCGGGCGCGTCCTTCGGCGACGGCCGCGTACCCGGCGAGGGCCTCCTCGGTACGGCCGGCCCGGCTGAGGGCGAAGGCCCGCGTGTGGCCGGCGTCGAGCGCGGCCTGGCCGGAGGCGGCGGTGCCGGAGCCGTGCGGGGATCCGTAGGCGGCGGTGAGCCGGGGGTCCTCGGCCGGAAGCGGGCGTACGAGGGTCTGCGCGAGCGGGGGGACGGGGCCGGAGCCGGCAGGGGCGGCTCCGGCGGCCGCCGGGTGCTGCCCGCTCGGGCGGGCGGCGGTCCAGGAGCCGGTGAGGACGGCCCACTCCCCGCTCGCGGGGCGGGCCTCGAGGCCGGCCTTGCGTCCGGCGGTCATCCCGTCGGCCCACGCGGGCAGCGGCGGGTGCGCTCCGGTCGCCGCGCCGGGGCCGAGCCGGGCTTCGACGAGCTGCCGGTGCAGGTGGCGGGCGTCGCCCGGCCGGTCCTCGGGGCATTTGGCGAGCAGGTCGAGCACCAGCCGCTCGAAGGAGGCCGGCAGTTCGGGGCGGTGCTCGCGCGGCGGCACGGGCGCGGTGTCGCGGTGGCCGACCAGCACGGACCAGGAGTCGCCGAGGTCGAAGGGCGGGGCTCCGGTGGCGATCTCGTACAGGACGCAGCCGAGGGAGTAGAGGTCGCTGCGGTGGTCCACCTCGCCGCCCGCGATCTGCTCGGGCGACATGTAGTGCGGGGTGCCCATGGCCATGCCGCCGCCGGTCAGTTTCGCGGTGAATCCGATGTCGGCGGCCAGCCGGGCGATGCCGAAGTCGCAGATCTTCACCGTGCCGTCGGTGAGCCTCATGATGTTGGCGGGCTTCAGGTCGCGGTGGACGACGCCCTGCTCGTGGGTGTAGCCGAGGGCCGCGGCCATCTGCTCGGCGATGTCGACGACCACGTCCACGGGGAGCGGGCGCGCGTCGTTGTCCTCCAGGAGCTGGCTGAGGTTGCGGCCTTCGAGGAGTTCCATGACGAGGTAGAGGGGACCGCCGGCCGCGCTGTCGTCGCCGAAGTCGTGGACGACGGTGACGCCTCGGTGCTGGAGGGAGGCGGCGACGCGCGCCTCGCGGCGGAAGCGCTCGCGCAGCACCTGGGTGAAGTGGGTGTCCTGCTCGGGTCCGATGGGCTTGAGGCATTTGACGGCGACCTGCCGGCCCAGCGACTCGTCGCGGGCCCGCCACACCTCGCCCATGCCGCCGCGGCCGATCAGGTCGAGCGACCGGTACCGGCCGTGGATCAGTCTGGACTCCGCCATGTTTTGAAGTCGCCCCCGTGTGTCGCCCTGCGTCCTACGCCCTCCCCGGCCGGTCCAGTATGGCCGCTGATGTACGCAGTGTGTACGGCGCGGGGCGGCTCCCGGGGCCCATGCGGCGCATCGCTTTCAAGATGTGACCTGGAGGCAGCTTCCAGCGCAGACCTGCGGGAATGCTGCGCAGCAGGCTACCGGTGAGACGCAGGCGACGGGTGACGCTGCGCGGGGCCGGTGCGGGACGGCCGTACAGCTGGTGCGCCCAGCCGGGGAGGGATCCGTAGGCGAGGCCGGCGAGCGGGCGCCACACCAGGTTTCGGCCAGGGACGAGGAGGGGGTGGATGGGCGGGGCGCACAGGAAGGCGTCGACGGCGCGGGCGTCGGGTCCGGCGGCGAGCTCGGGGCGGATCCGCTCGAAGTAGGCGGCCAGGGCCGCGGTGTCCCCCGGTACCCCGGACGGGTCGAGGCCGACGAGCCGGGCGTTGACACGGTTCTCCGCCACGTAGCGGTCCGCCTGCGCGGGGGTGAGCGGGACCCCGGAGCGGCGCAGGACGTGCAGGAAGCTGTCGATCTGCGCGCAGTGGATCCAGAGCAGCAGCTCGGGCTCGTCCACCCGGAATCGCGCGCCGGTGGCCGGATCCGTCGCCGACAGCATGGTGTGGATCTTGCGGACGCGGGCGCCGGCCCGCTCGGCGGCCTCGGTGGTGCCGTAGGTGACGGTGCCGACGAAGTCGGCCGTGCGCAGCAGGCGTCCCCAGGCGTCGCCCCCGCCGTTCTCCCCGCTGAAGGCCGAGCTGTTCTCCATGACCCCGCGGACCGCGCGCGGGTGCAGGGCCTGGAGGTAGAGCGCACGGACCCCGGCGATCCACATGACCGGGTCGCCGTGGCACTGCCAGGTCACGGAGGCGGGGCCGTAGAGCCCCGGATCGGGGCCCGCGTTCTCGTCCATGTCCGGCTCCTCCCCCGTCGCCCGCCCCGGTACACCGCGCGGGGCGTGCGGCCTTGCGGACCCCGGGGCTCCCGTGGGGCTCCCGTGACCCGCTCTGGGAGCCCCGTTCCACCGAACGGCCGTACGCACGCCCGTGTGCGCCACTAGGCTTTCCCGCCGGCGGACCGCACCCGCCTCCCCTCGCGACGCGGAGGACGGTCATGCGTACGGGACGGCTCGAAGGGCAGGTCGCCGTCGTCACGGGCGGCTCGTCCGGCATCGGCCTGGCGACGGCCCGGCGGTTCGTGGAGGAGGGCGCCCGGGTCTTCGTCACCGGCAGGCGGCCGGAGGAACTGGCCGCGGCGGTCCGCACCCTGGGCCCGGACGCGGTGGCCGTCCCGGGCGACGCGTCGCGCGTCGCGGACCTGGACCGGCTCTACGCGGCGGTCGCGGCCGCGGGCTGCGACGCGATCGACGTGCTGGTCGTGAACGCGGGCGGCGGCCCGGCCGGCGGCTTCGCCGAGTTCACCGAGGAGCAGTTCGACGCCACCTCGGACCTCAACTTCCGGGGCGCCTTCTTCACCGTCCAGCGGGCCCTGCCGCTGCTGCGCGACGGGGCCTCGGTCATCCTGCTGGGCTCGGCCGCCGGCTCCTCGGCGTCCACGCGGTACGGGGTCTACGCCGCCACGAAGGCGGCCGTACGGTCCCTCGCGCGCAGCCTGGCACTGGAGCTCGCGGGGCGTTCCATCCGGGTCAACACACTCAGCCCGGGCCCGATCGACACCCCGGCCCTGGCCGGCGCCCCGGCGCACGTACGCGAACGGGCGACCGCCGGGGTCCCGCTCGGCCGGGCCGGACGCCCCGAGGAGGTGGCCGCGGCGGCCCTGTTCCTGGCCTCGCGGGAGAGCAGCTTCATCACCGGCATCGAGCTGTTCGTGGACGGCGGAGCGGGCCAGGTCTGACGGGTACGAGTTACGAGTACGGGAGCCCCGGGGATTGCTCAGTCTCCCACTCCGGCCCTGTCCAGGGCCTGCGCCAGGGTGCGCAGGGTCGCGATGCCCTCTTCGACGTGTTCCGGGAAGATCATGGCCGAGAGGGTGGTGACTCCGGCTTCGGCGTACGCCTGCAGCCGGTCCGCGATGCGGTCGGGGTGACCCAGCAGGGCGGTGCGGTCGAGGAATTCCTGCGGCATGACCTCGGTGGCCGCACGCAACTCGCCGTCCAGGTAGAGTTTTTGCACCTTTTCCGCCTCGTCGGGGAAGCCGGTGCGGGCCATGAGCCGGTTGTAGAAGTTGTGCCGGCGTGAGCCCATCCCGCCCACGTAGTGGGTGGTGAACGCGCGCACCCGGTCGGCGCAGTCGGCGAGATCGCCGCCGGTCACGACCGGCACCGCCGCCACCACGTCGAATCCCCGCAGGTCCGCTCCCTTGCGCTCCCGTCCGGTGCGCAGTTCCGCCAGGGATTCCTGCCCGAACTCGGGCTGGAAGAAGACGGAGAGCCAGCCGTCCGCGATCTCGCCCGCCAGACGCGTGTTGGCCGGGCCGACGGCCGCGAGGTAGATCGGTACGTGCCCGCGGCGGGGGCGCATGCCCAGCTGGACGGCCTTGCCGGGTCCGTCCGGGAGCGGCAGGCGGTAGTGCTCCCCGTCGTAGGCGACGGTCTTGCGCTGCAGGACCATCCTGACGATGTCGACGTACTCGCGGGTGCGTGCCAGCGGCTTCTCGAACCGGGCGCCGTGCCAGCCCTCGGCGACCTGTGGTCCGGACACTCCGAGTCCGAGGCGGAAACGGCCTTCGGAGAGCAGGTCGAGGGTGGCGGCGGTCATCGCCGTCATCGCGGGGGTGCGGGCGGGGATCTGCATCGCCGCCGTGCCCAGGTCGATGCGCGAGGTCTGCGCGGCGAGCCAGCCGAGCAGCGAGACCGTGTCCGAGCTGAACGCTTCGGCGGTCCAGGCCACCGAGAAGCCCAGGCGCTCGGCCTCGCGCACGTACTGGGCGGATTCCCGCGGCCGGGCTCCGGCGCCCAGGCTGCCGAGGTAGCGGAGATTGAGTCCGAGCCTCATCGGTCCGGGTGTCCTTCCTGCGTGGTCGACGAGTGGTCGGGCCGTTCCTGGACGGCGTCGCGGGCGTGCTCAGATCACCAGGCCGCCGTCCACGCCCAGGACCTGGCCGGAGATGTAGCGGGCGCGGTCGGAGACGAGGAAGGAGACCAGGTCGGCGACCTCGTCGGGGGTGCCGAAGCGGCCGAGCGGAACGCCGTCGAGGATGTCCTTCCTGACCGCCTCGGTCAGGCCGGCGGTCATGTCGGTCTCGATGAGGCCGGGCGCCACGACATTGGCGCGTACGCCGTACTTTCCGCACTCCTTGGCCAGGGACTTGGTGAAGCCGATGATCCCGGCCTTGGAGGCCGCGTAGTTGCTCTGCGTCGCGTTGCCGTGGATCCCGGCTATGGACGACAGCGTCACCACACAGCCGGCGCGGCGCTTCATGAACGAGAAGATCGCCGAGCGGCACATGTTGTAGGTGCCGTCGAGGTTGGTCGACATGACATCGCGCCAGTCCTCGCCGGTCATCCTGACCAGGGGGTTGTCGCGCACCACTCCCGCACAGGTCACCAGGGCGTCGATCGGGCCGAGCTCGCGCTCCGCGGCGTCGGTGAAGGCCCGGACCTGCTCCGCGGATGCGACGTCCACGCGGTGGGAGACGACGCGGGCCCCGGTGCCGGCAGCCGATCCGACGACCTCGGCGGCCGCGTCCGCGTCCGTGCGGTAGCAGAACGCGACGTCGAATCCGTCGTGGGCCAGCCGGGACACGACGGCGCGGCCGATGCCGCGGGAGCCGCCCGAGACGAGCGCCACCGGTCGCTGGGTGTCTGGCATGTCCTTCTCCTGGAGGGCCGTGTCGAGCGAGGTCTGTGGGGGTGCGGCCGGCCGTGCGCTGCGCCTCCGCTCTCGCAGGCGCACGGCCGGCCGCAACGCGCCGCGGGCAGGTCAGGACGCGGCCGGCACGGAGCGCTTGTCCGTGATCAGCTGAAGGACCTGGACGAGCGAGGAGACCTGCTTGAGGTCGCGCTCCTCCAGCTTGACCCCGTACTGCCTCTCCAGCCGGAAGACGATGGACAGCGCCATCAGGGAGTCGACCTCCAGGTCCTGCACGAAATCGGCGTCGTCCGTGACCTCTTCCACGTCGAGCGCGAGGATGTCGGCGATGAGGAAGCGCAGCTCTTCTTTGTCGAGTGCGATCCGGGTGTTGTCGGACATGTGGGGCTGTTCCCTTCGTATGTGTGTCGGTGATGCCGACGGGTGGTCAAGGCGCGTCACGCTCGGCGGCGCCTGGCGGTCATCGGCACACCGTGCTTCGGGCGGACGGTGATCCTTGCCAGCGGGTCGACCGCGTACCCGGGAACGGGCTCGAACTCCCAGTTCCGCCCCACGGTGGCCAGCGCCATGACGCTCTCCATCCAGGAGAAGGTGTTGCCGATGCACTGGCGCGGACCGCCGCCGAAGGGCAGATAGGCGAGACGCGGGCGTCCGGGCTGTACGGCGTGACCGGTGAGCTCGTCCGCCGCATCGACGGGGTCGGGGTTCTTGAGCCAGCGCTGCGGGGCGAAGCGCTCCGGCTGCGGCCACCACTTGGGGTCGCGGTGGTTCACCCACGGAACGATCCCGACGAAGCTGTCCTTGGGGATGCGGTGGCCACAGAGCTCGAAGTCGACCAGGGGGCGGCGGCCCATGCCCATGATCGGCGGATAGAGGCGCATCGCCTCGGAGAGGACCGCGTCGGTCCATGGGAGGCGGGGCAGGTCCTTGACCGTGGGCAGCCGGTCTCCGAGCACCTCGTCGATCTCCTGGTGCATCCGGTCCCGTACCTCGGGGTGGCTGCCGAGCAGATGGTAGGACCAGGTGAGGGCGTTGGCCGTGGTCTCGTGGCCGACCATGAGCATGGTGATCGCCTCGTCCCGCACCTCCTGGTCCGTCATCGGCTCCCCGGTGTCGGCGTCGCGCGCCGCGAGCAGCATGGAGAGCAGGTCGGCGCCCTCGCCGTCGCCCTGCCTGCGCTCGGCCATGAGCCGGTAGACGATGGCATCGAGCTTGTCCCGGCCCTCGAAGAAGCGCTTGTTGCCGGGGAGCGGCAGCTTCGCCAGATAGCGGGCGAAGGGCAGGGAATCCCAGCGCAGCGGACCCTCGTCGCGCGGGATGGCGGTGCGGACGGTGCGGGCCACATCACTGTCGAGCGAGACGTCGAAGATCGTGCGGGCCACGACGGCGAGGGTCAGCTCGGTCATCTCGACCGACATGTCGAGCCGGTCGCCGTCCCGCCAGCCGGACTGGATGTCGTCGGAGAGCTCGGCGAAGGCACGGCCGTAGCCGGCGATGCGCTCGTGATGGAACATCGGCTGTATCAGTCTGCGCTGCTTGCGGTGGTACGCGCCGTCGCTGTTGGTCAGGCTGTTGCCGAAGATCACCGAGAGCGGGGCTTCCCACTTGCCGCCTCCGACGCTCATGGTGGCCTTCGTGAACTCGCGGTGCGACGTGACCAGGACCTCGTGGACCGCCTCCGGATCGCTGATCAGGTACAGATCGCGGAAGCCGAGCGGGACGCGCACGACGGGGCCGTACTGGTCGCGCAGCCCGGTGAAGTAGTCCATCGGATTGCCGGACATCGCGAGCAGGGCGCGCAGGCGGCCGGTGGGACCGGGGGCGGCAATGGCCAATGGGGCGGTGGAGACCAGTGTCATCGACGTGCCTTCCTGAGGTGTGGTCACGAGTGGCGCCGCGGCCTCGGCCGGCGGTCCGACGGGTCTGGGTGCCTTGGTGGTTGGTCGAGGGCCGGACATGCCTGCCGCGGCGTCCTGGTGACGGTTGGCGATGCGGTGCGGGGCGCCCGGCTCACTCCCTGACGAAGCGTTGGAGGGCGAGCGCGACGTTCTGCCCGCCGAAGGCGAAGGAATTGGAGAGGGCCGCCTGGACCTCGTACGGACGGGCCGTGTTCGGCACGTAGTCGAGGTCGCACTCGGGGTCCGCCGCGTCCTGGTTGATGGTGGGCGGGATCACCCCCCGGTCTATGGCCAGGGCGCAGAACGCCGTCTCGGTCGCGCCGGCCGCGCCCAGCAGATGCCCGGTCATCGACTTGGTGGCGCTGACGGCCAGGTTCCCGCTGTGCGTGCCGAAGGCGGATCTGATCGCCTTCGTCTCGGCGGAGTCGGAGAACAGGGTCGAGGTGCCGTGGGCGTTGACATGGTCGATCTCATCGGGCTTGAGGCCGGCCTCGCGCAGCGCGGCGAGCATCGCGCGGGCGGCGCCCTGCCCGGTGGGATCGGGGGCGGTGACGTGGTGGGAATCGCTGGTCTGGCCGTAGCCGCAGATCTCGGCGTAGACGTGCGCGCCCCGCGCCTCGGCCGACTCCGCGGTCTCCAGGAGCAGCATGGTGGCGCCCTCCCCCATGACGAAACCGTCCCGGTCCGCGGTGAACGGGCGGGAGGCCCGGCTGGGTTCGTCGTTGCGGCGCGACAGTGCGCGCATGTTGGCGAAGCCCGCGATCAGCGGCGAGATGATGCAGGCTTCGGAGCCGCCCGCCAGTGCGGCCCCGGCATAGCCGTCGCGGACCATGCGGTAGGCCTGCCCGATCGCGTCGGCCGAGGAGGCGCAGGCGGTGACCGGTGCGGCGCTGGGGCCGCGGAAGCCGAAGCGCTGGGAGACCGTGCCCGCCCCCATGTTGATGATGGAGCTGGGCACGAAGAACGGGGAGACCGCCTGGGGCGCCGCCACGTCCTTCAGCACCCCCGCCATCATGGTGCCGGCGCCGCCGATGGCGCTGCCGATCACGGTGGCTGCCCCGTCCCGGTCGATGCCGTCGAGCCCCGCGCGTTCCACGGCGAGTTCGGCCGCGGCGATCGCGAAGTGGCAGAACCGGTCGAGGCGTCTGGCCTCCTTGCGGGTCAGCCAGTCGGTCGGGTCGAAGTCCGTCACCTCGGCGGCGATGCGCACCGGCAGCCGGTCGGCGTCGAAGCTCCGGATCGGCCCCACGCCGGAGGTTCCGGCGAGCAGCCGCGCCCAGACCGTCTCGGTGCCGATGCCGAGCGGGTTGACCATGCCGATGCCCGTCACCACCACCCGGTGGCGCACGGGGGTGGTGCTCATCCGGACTCACCCGGCTCGGCCAGCCCGAAGAGCGACTCCATCCGCATCGCGAGGTGTACGTCGCCCTGGATGTCCAGGCGGCCGCCCAGCAGCAGATCCATGCCCCGGGCCGCGGCGGAGGCCATCTCCACGAAGCCGACCGCGTCGAGCACGAGGGTGACCGCGGGGGCGCCCGAGATCCCCGTCTCGCGGACCTCGCAGGTGTCCTCGGTCAGTACGAGGTCGTAGGCGACGGTGGTGCCCGGCGGCCTTTCGACCACCCAACGGGCGGTCTGCGGACCGTCCATGGGGCCTCCGGTGTAGCGCCCGGGCATCTGCTCGAAGACCGTGCGCAGCACGTCCTCGCCTTCGGAGGTGGCCAGCCAGGCCGCCAGGTCCCCGCGCGGCAGCCCGGCGAGGGCGGCGCGGACTTCTTCGAGCGTGCCGGAGCGCAGACCCGCGAGTCGCTCCGAGGAGATGGTGGGTCCGACGGTCATGAGGGCTCTCCCGCTCGTGCGGGCACCGGCCCGCTGTTGACTATTCGGTCGACGGCCTGCCGGAGTTCCTGCCGCGGTGCGAGGCCGGGCAGCCGGGCGACGACGTGGCCGTCGGGTCGTACGAGAACCGCTTCCGGCCCCTGTAGGGCATAGCTGTCGGCGAAGGCTCCCTTGGCATCGCGCAGCTGGGGCCCGTCCGCGGTGATCACGGCTGCTGTGAGGGGCAGGCCCACGACGGTCGGGGTCTCCTGCGCCACTTGCCGCCATTCGGCTCCCTCGGCCCCGGTGAGCAGGGCGAAGCCGGTGCGGGACAGGTCGGTCGTGGAGATCCGGTCCCCGGCCCGGTCGAGCCAGGCGTGCGGGGCTCGGTGGCCGGCCCGGGCGGTCGGCAGGTAGGACACCACGTCCTGGACCACCGGCTCGCCGGGGCCTGGTGCGTAGTTGAAGCCCAGCACCTGCCCCTCGAAGTCGAAGTGCGGCCGGTGCTCTTCGATGTTCCGGGCGAACTCCGCCGGATCTGCGTCGGATTGGAGCAGCGCCCGCTTCTGGAGGGCGTTGCGCTCGCTGTGCCGGGCGTTGAACTCCGCGACCGGGCGCCGCTCGCGCTCGTACGAGTCGAGCAGCGTGTCGGGGGCGCCGCCGCGCAGTACCGCGGCCAGCTTCCAGGCGAGGTTGTGGGCGTCCTGGATGCCGGTGTTCATGCCGAAGCCCCCGGTGGGCGGGAAGGTGTGGGCGGCGTCCCCCGCGGCGAGTACCCGGCCGTCGGCGCTGCGCCAGGATTCGAGCCCGGTGGAGCCCATCACCCAGTTCCGCACGGAGTGGATGCGCAGCCCCTTGATCGCGTCTCCCGACTCGCCGATGGCGGCCTCGATCAGCTTGTGGTGATCGACTTCCTGCTCGAAGTAGGTGTGTTCCTCGTCGGGGGTGAGGGCGGGGATCTCCAGGAGCCATTCGCCGCGCTTGGGATCGACGGTGATGAGCACACCCCGCACGGTGTTGTTGAGCACCCAGTACAGGGCGCTCTCCCGGCCGGCCGTCCAGGGCGAGAGATCGGCGCTGAAATGGATGTCGAGGAGCCTGCCGAGCGGCGTGGCCGCGGTCTGCCGCAGGCCCACCGTCTCGCGCAGCGGGCCGTGCAGGCCCTCTGCCAGGATGGCGTAGCGGGCGTCGACGACGACGGGGCGCTCGCCCTCGGCCCTCACCCTGACACCGGACGGAGTCCGGATCAGCTCCTCGGCCCTGACACCGCGGACCATGCGCGCGTTCTCGGGAAGCCGCTCGACGAGCAGCGCTTCCACCCGGTTCTGCGAGCAGATGACGGGAAGGACCGGGCTGATGGCGGCTCGCTGCATCAGGGCGCCCGCCGAAGCGATGATGTCGAGGCCGGCGAGCTCGGTGCCGGCGAGCTCGGTGCACCACGTGATGCGCGCCGTGTTCTCCAGGGGCACGCCGGCCCGGCGCACCTCGGCATCGATGCCCAGGTGTCTGAGCAGCTCCATGGTGCGCGTGTTGATCACCGTGGCGCGGGGGTGGCCGGACGGTGAGGTGCGCTGCTCCAGAACGATCGTGCGCACGCCGAGTCCGGCGAGGAAGTGGGCCGCGGCGAGGCCGGTGGGCCCGCCACCGACCACCACGACGTCGGCCTCCAGCTGCTCGGCGGCCTGCGGCGCGTCCGGTACGGGTGCGGTCATCGTCGAACCTCCGAAAGACTGGCGATGACCGGCGCCAGGCGCCGGGCCACCGCGGCGTCGAAGCCGGCTTTGAACAGGACGCGGGCGATGACGACCGCGGGCAGACCGGCCAGGATGGCGCCGGTCAGCCAGAGCACGAACACCCCGGTGAGTGCGGTGCGCTGGACCTCGCCGCGCCGGCCGGCGGCACGGATGGCCCGGCCCCAGACGCGGAAGACCCTCCCGGCGAGGAGGTCGGCCGCGGCCAGCGGCGCGTTCACGGGGGCCGCGCCATGGGCGGCGAGAACGTCACGGACCCGGTCGGCCAAGGCTTCCTCGGAAGCGGTGCGGGACGGGGGTTCGCCTTGTTCCGTGGCAAGTTCGGCTTGTGTCGGGGTGAGTTCGGCTTGTGTCGGAGCGAGTTCGGCCTGGGTCGAGACGAGTTCGGTTTGCGCCGGAACGAGTTCGGCTTGTGTCGGGGCGAGTTCGGCGATGCGCTCGCCGAGGAGCGCGAGCCGGTCCAGCTCGTCCGTGCCGACACCGGCGCGCGGGAACCCCCAGGACGCCTCCCGCTTGCCGGCGAGCAGCCAGCGCATCGTGGTGACGAAGGTGATCCCGGCGGAGGCGGTGTCCACCGCGGCGATGGTGCCCAAGTAGCGTCCACCCGCGGCCTGGAGCAGCCGCTGGACCTCGATGGCGGCCGAGTACCACATGTTCCGGCAGGCGACGAGGCCGATGACGGCGCGCCCGTCGAACGCCTTCGGCTCGGTGCCGATCAGCGCCCGCATGGGCAGCGCCGGGGCCAAGTACCAGACGGGGAAGGCGAAGACGACCAGGTCCGCGTCGTCGTCCGCGGCCACCGGCGGCCGGACGGTGATCCCGGGCGCCCCGTCGGGGTCCACGGAGGCGGCGAAGACACCGAAGAAGCGGCGCACGGGCCAGGGGAAGGGAAAGGGCTCCCGCGGGGTGACCTCGACCTTGCGTACGTCCCAACCCGCCTTTTCCAGGGGGTCGGTGACGGCGGAGACGGATTCCAGGAGCTGACCGGTCTGCGAGTACCAGTAGACCGTCACTCGGGGCTGCGCACTCACGGTCTCAGGCCTCCCCGGCGGAGACGGCGGTCAGGTGCGCGAAGGACACCGCGAACCGGCCGGACTCGGGGACCATCACCAGGAGCTTGTCGCCGGGGGACACCAGGCCCTCGCTCAGCATCTCCTCCAGGATCACGTAGATGCTGGCGGAGCCCATGTTCCCGACCCGGGGCAGGTTGCTGTACCACTTCTCGATGGAGGGGCCCCTGACCTTCTTCCGCTCGATCTCCTTGAGCACCATGGACTTCATGCGCTCGCTGGAGTAGTGCGCGGGGAACCAGGTGAGCTCGTCCGGGTCGAAGCGGCCCTCGTCGAGCAGCCGCTGGTACTCCTTGACCCCGACCCGTACGAGCTGCGGCAGCAGCCCCAGGTTCTGGCGCAGCGCCAGCGTGCCGGCGGCGGCGGCCTCGGCCGCGGAGGGGTAGTCCCACCAGGTCTGCTCCGCCGAGCTGTCGGCCGAGCCCATGTACATGCAGGTCTGCTCGGTGTTGGCGTAGGAGGTGAGCGAGATCCAGTCGATCCGCAGGCTCACCCCGTCGGCGGCGGGGCGGTCCTGTACCAGCGCGGCGCCGGCGCCGTCCGAGAGCATGTAGCGCAGGAAGGCCATCTCCATGGCGATGGCACCGTCGCCCGAGACCGGCAGGACGTCGGCGAACCGTCCGCTCTTGATGAAGCGCGAGGCCAGTTCGGACGCGGAGGCGATCGCGTTCTTCTTCTCCCCGGCCGCCACCTGGAGGTAGGCGTTCTTGAGCGCCATCATCCCGGAACTGCAGATGCCGTGAGTGGTGACGATCTCGCAGGGCGGGCTGCCCAGTTCGCCGTGGATGCCGCTGGCGATGCCGGGCGCGATGAGATCCGGGACGGCGGTGGCCGCTGCGATGAGGTCGATGTCGTCGAGGGTGATGTCCGAGCGGTCCACCGCCTGGCGGATGGCCGCGACCGCCATGTTGGTGCTGGAGAACAGGGTCTTCTGCTGCTTGTCGATGGCGTAGTGCCGTGACTTGATCCCGCAGTTCTCGAGGATCTGCTCGCGCAACCCCGAACTCGCCTGGCCCACGCTGCCTATGTAGTCCTCGATCTCCTCATTGGGCACCGGTTCGCCTGGCAGGAAGCGTCCCATGGCGGTGATGTAGGCAGGCATTGCTGGGTCCCCCCGTGGTCTAAACGGCTGCTTTGGTTTCGATCTTGGAGACTGCGAAGTCCAGGACGTCGCCGACGGTGCGGAGCGAACCGATGCGCTCGTCGTCCATCGGGATCCCGTAGGCGTTCTGAAGGTTCTGCGCCATGGCGACGAGGTCGAGCGAGTCGATGCCGATGTCCTGGTACAGATCGGATTCGGCGGAGAGCGCGTCCGGGTCGGCATCGCATTGAGCCAGAAGGAATGCCGTGATATCTCCGTAGAGATCGTTCCTCAAAGACATGTTCACCTCCTGCGCCACACCCTCTGTGCGGCACGGGATTCACTCTGGTCCAAGCGCCGGAGCGGGGCATCGCAGAGGATCACGCGGCCGCCCTGAAATTTTCCCGCCGCAGGAAGCGGAGACGAGGAAGGGCCGGTGCGAAGGTCGGAAACGACCTCACACCGGCCCGAAGACGCGGACGATCAAGATGACACGGGTCGGCCTCCCCGGCCCTGTCGAACAGGGCGAAGGCCGCCTCCCGTTCCGGTCAGCGGCGCACCCTCGGCATGCCGAGGCCGATCCACGAGATGATCTCCCGCTGGATCTCGTTGTTGCCGCCTCCGAAGGTGAAGATGACGGCGCTGCGGTAGCCGCGTTCCAGTTCGCCGTGCAGGACCGCGCCCGCGGAGCCGTCCTTCAGGGAGCCGGCCGCGCCGACCACCTCCATCAGCCAGGCGTACGCGTCCCTGCGCGCCTCGGAGCCGTAGACCTTGACGGCGGAGGCGTCCTGCGGGGTGAGGTTGCCGTCCTGGACGGCGTTGACCATCTGCCAGTTCAGCAGCTTCATCGCGTCGAGGCGGGCGTGGGTGCGGGCGAGGCGGCCGCGGACCCAGGAGAGGTCGATGACGCGGCGGCCATCGGCGAGCTTGGTCTCGGCGGCCCAGCGCTGGACGTCGTGCAGGGCGCGGATGGCCATGGTGCCGTGGGCGGCGAGGGTGACGCGCTCGTGGTTGAGCTGGTTGGTGATCAGGCGCCAGCCCTTGTTCTCCTGGCCGACGCGGCGGCTCGCGGGGACGCGGATGTTCTCGTAGTAGCTGGCCGTGGTGTCGTGCGAGGCCAGGGTGTTGATGAGGGTGCAGGAGTATCCGGGGTCGGAGGTCGGCACCAGGAGCATGGTGATGCCCTTGTGCGCGGGGGCATCCGGGTCGGTGCGGACGGCGAGCCAGACCCAGTCGGCGGTGTCGCCGTTGGTGGTCCAGATCTTCTGCCCGTCGACCACGTAGGTGCCGGTCTCCTCGTCGCCCTCGCGGACGGCCTTGCACTTGAGGGCGGCGAGGTCGGTGCCGGCGTCGGGCTCGCTGTAGCCGATGGCGAAGTCGATCTCGCCCGCGAGGATCTTGGGCAGGAAGTACGCCCTCTGCTCGTCGGTGCCGAACTGCATGATGGTCGGCCCGACCGTGTTGAGGGCCATCAGCGGCAGCGGTACGACGGCCTGCGCGGCCTCGTCGAAGAAGATGAACTGGTCCATGGGCGACATCCCGCGCCCGCCGTACTCCTTGGGCCAGCCGACGCCGAGCCAGCCGTCGGCGCCGAGCCGGCGGATGGTCTCCCGGTAGAAGCGCTTCTGCTCGGCCGGGTCCTCGTACCGGGCGTAGACGTCGTCCGGGATCAGTTCGGCGAAGTAGGCGCGCAGCTCGGTGCGCAACTGCTGCTGCTCAGGCGTGTATTCGAGGTGCACGGCCCCTCCGGGTCTCTCGTGGCTCAAGGTCGCGCGGCCGTCCGCCACCGCCGCGGGGGCAGACTAGAACCTGTTCCAAGAATCCGGAAGGGTCAGCGGGAAGTCGGCGGGCAGACGGCCGGCAGTCAGTGGGCCGCCACTCCCGGCCCGTCCCGCCCCGGCCGGATCAGGACCTTGATGTGCTCCTCCGGCCGCCGCAGGGAGGCGAAGGCCGCGTCGAGCCCGCCGAAGCCCGCTTCTCCCGTGACCAGGGACGCGGGGTCGATGCGGCCGTCGGCAAGGCGGGCGAGGGTGGCGCCGAACTCCTCGGGCGGGTACGTCAGGCACATGCGGATCGTGACGTCCTTGTAGATGCCGACCACCGGGCGGATCACGTCCTCGGTCATCACCCCGCCGATCTGCAGGATCTCGGTGCCGCGCGGGACGGTGTGCAGGAGCCGGTTCAGCATGCCGGGTACGCCGACGCAGTTCACGACCACGGTGGGGCGCGGGCGGGCTCCCGCGAGTTCCGCGCAGAGCCGTACGGGGTCGTGCACGGCCGGGTCCACCACCGCGTGCGCGCCGAGCCGCAGGGCGGCCGCCCGCCTCAGCGCCGAGGGGTCGGAGGCCACCACGGGTGCGGCGCCCCGCTCCAGCAGCGCGGCGACGGCGCCGAGGCCGACCGGGCCGCAGCCGACGACCACGGCCGGGGTGTCCTTTCCCGCCCCGCTCCGGGCGATGTTGCCGAAGCCGACGGCCAGCGGCTCGGTGAGGGCGGCGAGGGCGAGGTCCAGGGACGGCGGGACGGGCAGCAGCGCCTGGGCCTGTACGACGATCCGTTCGCCGAATCCGCCGGGGAAGGCATTGCTGTAACCCACGGTCCGCACGACCCCGCCCGGGTCGACCGCCCAGGGCAGGCCGACGACCCCGGTGCCCGGTTCGGGGCCGGTCGCGCCGGGCCCGTAGGACAGGACCCGGCCGGAGAACTCGTGGCCCATCACCAGCGGCCGGTCCGGGTCGAAGAGGAAGCTGGTGGTGCCGCTGTCCCGGGAGGCCCGCAGGAACTCCTCGGTGTGCGCCACCGCGCTCAGGTCGGAGCCGCAGATCCCGCAGGCGGCGGTCTCCACCAGCGCCTGCCCGGGGCCGGGTACCGGATCCGGATGCTCCCGTACCCGGAACACCCCGTCCTCGAGCACCGCGGCCCTCAACGGACTTCCCCCTTGCGGGCGATGGCCTCCATCGTGGACCGGCGCACGGCCCCGACGAACCGCTCGCTGTTGCGCCCGGCCCACTCCAGGCTGGCGCGGCGGGCCTCGGTGTGGCCGGTGAGGCGGGGGACGACCCGCTCGGCGAAGAGCTCCAGGCTGCGCAGGGCGGCCGCGGGCTCGGCGAGGTCCAGCCGGAGGATGAGGAAGGTCCCGAACCCGCCGGTCTTGTCGGCGAGTTGCTCGATGCGCCGAACGGCGTCCTCCGGTGAGCCGATGACGGCCCGGCCGAAGGTGGGCAGGCCTTCGGTGGTCCAGCGCTCGACGGCGTCGGCCGGGGTGGCACAGCCGTCGAGGCGGGTCCCGCTCAGCTGCTCGATGTAGTCCACGATGTGGGGCGTGCCGTACTCGGCGTCGCGCAGGGCCTGTTCGCGGGTCTCGGCCAGGTGCACCGGGGTGACCAGCCGCCAGGCGGAGCGGTCGGCGGGGCGGCCGGCCTCGCCACAGGCCCGTTCGTGGGCGGCCCAGTTGGCGTCGAGCACCGCATACCCGTTGGGGTCGGCGGCGGCGAGCGAGAGCATTCCGACCCCGTGGCGTCCCGCGAGCACCGCCCCGGTCGGCGACACCGCGGAGGCGACGGCCACGTCCAGCTCCCGGCCCCGGTAGGGCCCCAGCTGGAGCCGGGCCTCCTCCAGGGCGAACCAGTCGGTGGCGGCCGTGACCGTCTCTCCGCGCAGGAGCCGCACGATGGCGTCGAGCGAGTCGGCCATCATGGCGCGGGTGTCGAGCGGGTCGACGCCCATCATGTAGGCGTCGGAGGGCAGTTGGCCCGGTCCGACGCCGAGCATGGCGCGGCCCCGGGACTGCTGGTCGAGCTGGCAGATCCGGTCGGCGAGGATCAACGGCTGGTGGTAGGGGAGGGAGTTGACCCCGGTACCGAGCATGATCCGGCCGGTGCGTTCGGCGGCCGCGGCGAGGAAGACCTCGGGCGAGGCGATGATCTCGTACCCGGCGGAGTGGTGTTCGCCGGCCCACAGTTCCTCGTAGCCGAGCCGGTCGAGGTCGGCCGCGAGGTCGAGGTCCCGGCGCAGCTGGAGCGCGGGGTCGCCGTCGGGCCGGTGGTAGGGAGCGAGGAACACCCCGAACCGGTGCGGGAGGTACGGCTGCGGCCTCTGCTGCGGCAGGTGCGGTGTCGTGCTCGGCGGCATGTGCTGCGGCGAGTGCGCCGGAATGTGCGGTGGCATGTGCGCTGGCATGTGCGGTGGCATGTGCGGTGGCCTTCCCTCGGCGGCGCCTGCTCTGCTCCGGCATCCGACGAAACACCGCCCGGGCCGCAGCTTCAATGCCGCCGCGGGAGTCCTCCCACTGAGTGGGAGGACTCCCGCGGGTCGCCGCTCAGCTGTAGAGGAAGACGTAGTCGAAGTACACGAGGTCGCGGATGCCGTCGAAGCGGAAGGTGCCCGACGGGACCACGTCGAGGCCTTCCTCCAGGGCGACCTTGTCGTACGTCACGCTCTGCTTCCAGCCCGCACTGGAGGGGATGTACGGCTTCAGCGCGGCCGGCGGCCCGACCAGCGGCCCGACCTCGAAGCGGTGGGCGGGATCGCTCATGATGCGGTTCGCCGTGCCCTGCTTGAGGCGGGCGACCCCGACCAGCCGCATCCGGGAATCCGGGCCCGGGACCGACCGGTCGCTGCCGGACTCGTCGATGTCGTAGCCGATCCAGTGCGCGTCGGAAACGTCGCCCAGTGCGGTCCAGAACCGCCGGTTGAGCGGGGCCAGATCTGTGCGGACCTTCTCCGCCTTCTCCTCCTCGGGCCACATCGCGTAGCCGAGCCCCGCCGCGCCGAGCAGCAGCGGGGCCCCCAGTCCGAGAAGGAGCCGCCGTCTGCTGCTGAGGCCCCGCTGTGCGCTCATCAAGATCCCCCCAGTACCCGTTCCCGTCAGTTCAGGGCGCTGATCATAGCGGCGGCCGTCGCCGTCATCGCCTCCCGTGCGGCGGTCAGATACGGACGGGGATCCGCGGGGGTCAGATGGGTGCGGATGGCTTCGGTCATCGCCACGTTGAGCGCGGTGCCGATGTTGACCTTCCGGATGCCGCCGGCGACGGCCGCGGCGAGTTCCGCGTCCGGCAGACCGGAGGATCCGTGCAGCACGAGGGGCACGTCGACCGTCTTGGCGAGGCGGCCGAGCAGCACGTGGTCCAGGGCCGCGGTCCGGCTGGTCATGGCGTGGCTGCTGCCGATGGCGACGGCGAGCGCGTCCACCCCGGAGTCGGCGACGAACCGCCGCGCCTCGTCCGGGTCGGTACGGGCGCCGGGTGCGTGCGGGTCCAGCGGCGCGGCCCCGTTCTTCCCGCCGACCTCGCCCAGTTCGGCCTCGATCCAGAGCCCGTTGACATGGGCCCAGTCGGCGGCGGAGCGGGTGGCCTCCAGGTTCTCGGCGTAGGAGAGGTGCGCGGCGTCGTACATGACCGAGCTGAAGCCGGCGTCCACGGCCTGCCGCAGCAGTTCGGAGCTCTTGACGTGGTCCAGGTGCAGCCCGACCGGGACCCCGGCCGCCTCGGCGACGGCCACGGCCGCGCGGCTGATCGGCAGCAGCGCTCCGCCCCGGAACTTGACGGCGTTCTCGCTGAGCTGGAGGACCACGGGCAGTCCGGCCGATTCGGCGCCCGCGACGACCGCTTCGGCGTGCTCCAGCGTGATGATGTTGAAGGCGGCGACGGCGCGGCCCTGGGCGGCGGCCTCCAGGACGAGCCTGCCGGCGGGGACCAGGCTCATCGGACGGCCTCCTCGCCCGTGGTGAGGATGACGGACCGGGTCAGATTGCGCGGCGCGTCCGGGTCCAGCCCCTGGTGGGCGGCGACGGCGACGGCCAGGCGGTGGACGCGGACCAGCTCGGCGAGCGGGTCGAGGTGCCCGGCCACCCACTGGGCTCCGGTCCCCCGAACCTGTTCGGCGAGTCCCTCGGGCGCGTCGCCGAGCGACCAGGTGGCGGTGCCGGGCGCCGAGACGCTGATGGGGCCGTGCCGGTACTCCATGGCCGGGTAGGACTCGGCCCAGGCCAGGGCGGCTTCGCGCATCTTCAGCGCGGCCTCGTTGGCGAGTCCGACGCTCCAGCCGCGCCCGAGGAAGGTGAACTGGCCCCGGGTCTCCAGCTCCGCGGGGAGCGGGTCGGCGAGTGCGGCGCGCCCGTCGGCGACCACGGACGGGCTGTGCAGGCCGACGTGGGCGCGCAGCAGGGTGAGCGCGGTGGTGGCGAAGCGGGTCTGGACGACGGACTGCTCGTCGGCGAAGTCCAGGACGACGAGCTCGTCGGCGAGGGTCATGACGGGGGTGGCGGGGTCCCCGATGACGGCGGTGGTGGGCACGCCCGCGTCCCGCAGCCCGGCCAGCAGGTCGAGGACCTCGGTGGTGGTCCCGGACCGGGTCAGCGCGACGACCCGGTCGTAACGCCGGTGGCGGGGGAACTCCGAGGCGGGGAAGGCGTCGGTCTCGCCCTGCCCGGCCTCCTCGCGCAACACGGCGGCGGCCTGGGCCATGTAGTACGAGGTCCCGCATCCGACGATCGCGGTACGCTCCCCCGGCCGCGGCAGCACCGCCCCGTGTTCCGGGGCCAGTTCGGCGGCCCGCTCCCAGCATGCGGGCTGCGTGCCCAACTCGTACGCGACATGGCTCATGGCGGCTCCCTAGCGCGGTGCGTGCATCCCTGATTGCGTGTTCCTGCAAGATAGTGGGCTCTTTCACGCAACTTCAAGCATCCCAGTGATGATCTCCTGCGTTAACCTCGACGCGTAGGCCAAGAGTGGGCGCCGAAGCGAACGGCTAAGCGATCACCGAAGGCGCGATCGAAGACGCGGCCGAAGCAGCGGTCGAAGCAGCGATCGCAGGCGAGACCGAAGACGAGACCGAGAGGGCGGCCGATGACCCGCAAGGAACGCTGGCAGACACTGCTGGACCTGCTGGTGGAGCGGGGCGAGCTGGAAGTGGAGCCCGCCGCCGAAGCCCTCGGCGTGTCCGCCGCCACCATCCGGCGCGACCTCGACCAGCTCGCCGAGCAGCAGCTGCTCGTGCGCACGCGCGGCGGAGCGGTCCTGCACGGGGTCTCGTACGAACTCCCCCTGCGCTACCGCACCTCGCGCCGGGCCGCCGAGAAGAGCCGCATCAGCGAAACCGTCGCGGCGCTGATCGTCCCGGGCGAGGTGATCGGCCTGACCGGCGGCACCACGACCACCGAGGTCGCGCGGGCGCTGGCCGCCCGCCCCGACCTCGCCACCGGCTCCCCCGCCCTCACCGTGGTCACCAACGCGCTGAACATCGCGGGCGAGCTGGTCATCAGACCGCAGTTCAAGATCGTGCTCACCGGCGGCGTGGCCCGGCCCCAGTCGTACGAGCTCACGGGCCCCCTGGCCATGGAGGTGCTCGGGCAGCTCTCCGTGGACACCGCCGTCGTCGGCGTGGACGCCTTCGACCCGGCCGACGGGGCCGCCACCCGGCACGAGGACGAGGCCGCCATGAACCGGCTGCTCTGCGAACGCGCCCGCCGCGTGGTGATCGCGGCCGACTCCAGCAAGCTGGGCGTCCGCGCCTTCGCCCGCATCGTCTCGACCGACGCGGTGGACGTACTGGTGACCGACACCGGCCTCGCCCCGTCGGTGGCCGAGGCCTTCGAGGCGGCGGGGGTAGAGGTCATCCGGGCCTGAGCGGCTCCGGGCCCACCGGGCCGAGGCCGGTGGCCTGGCACGATGAGGACATGGAAGAATTTGCGACAGTTAACAGACTACGTCGAGTGGACGGGGTGGGAGAACACCGATGACACACGGGTCCCGGTCCCGCCCGAGTTCCGGTTCGACGCCGCCCGCTACGACGCCGAACTGGCCCGGGTCGTGGCGGACCACAGCTGGGAGGAGCCCGTGGACACCGCCGCCCGCCTGCTCGCCCACCAGATCGCCCGCTCCGGCTGGCTCGAGCGGGGGGGGCCGCCGTCCGTACCCCAACAGCATCAGGGTCATGGAGCGGGACGAGGAGACCACGGTGTACCTGTCCTTCATGACCCACCAGTCCGGCGAACGCGGCCGGACGGCCTTCACGTGCTGACCGTTTCCGATCGGGAACCTGTCGAGGAGCAGGTGCGGCGCTTCGTCGAGCGGATCACCGCCACCGATCCCCGCGCGAGCGTGGAGAGCACCTGATCCCTAGTGCTGTGGCCGGAAAGGTTTGCCGGGTCGCGGCGTCCGGTGCGGTGCATCGCAAGGCGGAGGACCGCGCCTCGTACTGGACGTACCGGCGCGGTCCGACAACGCGGCGAGGTGCCGTGCCGGGCGCCGCGACCCGGTGAACCTTTCCGGCCACAGCACTAGACTCCCCGGATGGCAGACGATCTTCTCCGGCTCACCGTCCTGGGCAGCGCGACGCCCTACCCCCGCGCCGACAACCCCTGCTCCGGCTACCTGCTCGAAGGCGGCGGCGCCCGGGTCTGGGTCGACGCGGGCAGCGGAACCCTGGGACCGCTGCAACGCCACGTGGGACTCGGCGAGCTCGACGCGATATGGATCTCGCACCTGCACGCCGACCACACGGCCGACCTGCTGACCGCGTACTACGGCCTGCTGTACGCCGACGTACGGCGGCCCGCGCCGCTCCCCCTCTACGGGCCTCCCGGCATCGCCGACCGGCTGGCGGGGTTCCTCACCAACGGACCGGACCGCAGCCCGGTCGAGGCCGCCTTCGAGGTCCACGAGCTGTACGACGGCCACCGCGCGCGGGCCGGGGCGCTCGACCTCACCAGCCGGGCGGTGTCCCACGGCATGCCCGCCTTCGCGCTGCGCGCCGTGTCGGGAGGCCGGTCCCTCGTGTACTCCGGGGATACGGCGCCCTGTTCGGCCCTGACCCGGTTCGCCGAGGACTGCTCGCTTCTGCTGTGCGAGGCCGACAGCACGGCGCACGCGGCCGGCGCCGAGCCGGTGCACCACACCCCCGAGGAGGCCGGCGACACCGCCCGCGCGGCCCGCGCCGGGCGGCTGGTCCTCACGCACGTCGGCCGGGACATGGAGCCCGCCGAGGCCGTGTCCCGCGCGGCCGCCCGCTACCCCGGACCGGTCGATCACGCCGCGCCGGGCGCGGTGTTCCCGGCTTAGGTTCAGTGCGCCGGGAGCCGGCCCGCCTCCCGGGCGAGGGCGGCCAGGACCGGGGCGATCAGCGGATGCGTCTCGGCGCCGCGCCGGGTGGCCGCGAAGACCCTCCGGGTGGCCGCCGGGCCGGACACCGGGCGGACCTGGACCTCCTTGAGCTCCATGCCGCGCAGCGCCGAACGGGGCACCAGGGCCACCCCGGCGCCCGCGCCGACCAGCGCGACCACGGCGCGGAAGTCGTCGGAGGAGTGCACCAGCCGGGGCTGGAAGCCGGCGAGTTCGCAGGCGAGCTGCATGACGTCGTGGCAGGGGTTGCCGGGGTACTGGCCCACCCAGTCGGCGTCCGAGAGGCCGTCCAGCGGCACCTCGGGCAGATCGCCGAGGGGGTGGCCGGCGGGCAGCACCGCGTCGAAGGGTTCCGCGTACAGCGGGAGCACCGACAGCCGGCCGTCGTCGGCGCCGGGGGCGCCCCGGTACTCCACGGCCAGGGCCAGGTCCGCCTCGCCATCGAGCAGCAGCGGCAGGCTCTGGTCGCCCTCCGCGTCGCGTACGCGCAGCCGGATCCCAGGGTGGTCGACGGCGAGCCGGGCGATGGCCGGGGCCAGCACCTCGGCGATGCCGGTGGCGAAGGCCGCCACCGTGACGGCGCCCGCCGAACCGCCCGCGTAGGCGGCGAGTTCGGCCTCGGCCCGCTCGAGCTGCGCCAGGACCTCGTGGGCGTGCCCGAGGAGGATCTCGCCGGCCGCGGTGAGGCGTACGCCCCGGCCGCTGCGGGTCAGCAGGGAGTGCCCCGTCTCCTGCTCCAGCGCCGCGAGCTGCTGGGACACGGCGGAGGGGGTGAGGTACAGCGCTGCGGCCGCGGCGGTCACCGTACGGTGGTCCGCGACGGCCCGCAGGATGCGCAGCCTCCGGGGGTCGATCACGCTGCCATTCTCGCAGCCCGCGGGGCCCTGTCGGGCCGACCGATCGGCCGGGGCCGGGGGCGGTACCTCCGTCGGGGTGCCCCACCCCCACCCGGGTATCCGGGCCGGCCCGGACCGGGCGGAGGTCCGGCCGGTCCCGGCCGGTCCCGGCTGGTGCCGGGAGCGGGGGGGCTCTGTCCCCTACCCGCCCTTCCACCGTTCCGGGGGGGGGGGGGAGGAGAAGGAAGAAGAGCATCATCAGACATCGCGAGGGGGCCAGGCGGGTTAGCGAAAAAGTAAAACGACACGCCCGA
>NZ_JBHWMB010000054.1:56680-62066 GCF_042730015.1 Streptomyces sp. NPDC059957
TACCCGCCCTTCCACCGTTCCCCGGGGCTCCGCCCCGGACCCCGCGCCTCACACGCCGGCGGGGCTGAATTTTCCGGGCCGCCCGCGATCAGGTGCCCACCAGTGTCGGCCAGATCCAGCACCTCCGGCGTTTGAGGAGCAGGGTCGGCCAGGGCCTCAGGGCTAGGCGCTCGCCAGAGCGGCCCGCGCGTCGATGAACGCCGCGATCGCGCGTTCCACGTCGGCCGTCGAGTGCGCGGCCGAGAGCTGGACGCGGATCCTCGCGGCGCCCATCGGCACCACCGGGTAGGAGAAGCCGATCACGTAGACCCCGCGCTCCAGCAGGAGTTCCGCCATCCTGGCCGCCTCCGCCGCGTCGCCGATCATCACGGGGGCGATGGCGTGGTCGCCGGGCAGGATCTCGAAGCCGGCCTCGGTCATCTTCGTACGGAAGAGCGCGGTGTTGGCGGCGAGCCGCTCGCGCAGGTCGTCGGCCGACTCCAGCAGGTCGAGGACCTTGAGGGAGGCCGCCGCGATGACCGGGGCGAGGGAGTTGGAGAAGAGGTACGGGCGCGAGCGCTGGCGCAGCAGGGCGACGATCTCGGCGCGGGCCGCGACGTAGCCGCCGGAGGCCCCGCCCAGCGCCTTGCCGAGGGTGCCGGTGATGATGTCCACGCGGTCCATGACCCCGTGCAGTTCGGGGGTGCCGCGGCCGCCGGGGCCGACGAAGCCGACGGCGTGCGAGTCGTCGACCATGACCATGGCGTCGTAGCGCTCCGCGAGGTCGCAGATCTCCGCGAGCGGGGCGACGTAGCCGTCCATCGAGAACACGCCGTCGGTGACGATCAGCTTGCGGCGGGCACCGCCCTCGGTGGCCTCCTTGAGCCGCGTCTCCAGCTCCGCCATGTCGCGGTTGGCGTAGCGGAAGCGGCGGGCCTTGGAGAGGCGGATGCCGTCGATGATCGAGGCGTGGTTGAGGGCGTCGGAGATCACCGCGTCCTCGGGGCCGAGGATGGTCTCGAAGACTCCGCCGTTGGCGTCGAAGCAGGAGGAGTAGAGGATCGTGTCCTCCTGGCCGAGGAAGGCGGAGAGCCGCGCCTCCAGCTCCTTGTGCACCTCCTGCGTACCGCAGATGAAGCGCACGGAGGCCATTCCGTAGCCCCAGCGGTCCAGGGCCTCCTTCGCCGCGGTGACCACTTCGGGGTGGTCGGCGAGGCCGAGGTAGTTGTTGGCGCAGAAGTTGAGGACCTCACCCGCGGTGCCGCCCGAGGTCACGGCGACGGCGGCGTTCTGCGGGGTGCCGATGACGCGCTCGGGCTTGTGCAGACCCGCGGCGCGGATCTCGTCGAGGGTCGTACGGAGGTCCGCGCGGACGGTCTCGAACATGTGCGGTGCTCTCTTTCTCCTGGTGCGGCGGAGGGGAGGGGGGCCGGGCCCCGCGGAGGGGGGAGGGTGCTGCGGGGCCCGGCCGGAGGGAAATGGTCTGTGGGGCTGGAGGCGCTGGAGGGGCTGGAGGGCTGAACGCCCGCGCTACGCCTGGGTCCAGTCCAGGATGATCTTGCCGCTGCGCGCGGTCGCGGCCTCGTCGAACGCGGCCTCGAAGTCCCCGTAGGCGTACCGGCCGGTGATGACGGGGCTGAGGTCGAGCCCACCCTCCAGGAGCACGGTCATCGCGTACCAGGTCTCGAACATCTCGCGGCCGTAGATGCCCTTGATCGTGATCATCGAGGTGACGACCTTGGCCCAGTCGACGGCGAACTCCTGCGCCGGCAGGCCCAGCATGGCGATCCGGCCGCCGTGCGTCATGTTGTCGATCATGTCGCGCATGGCCTCGCCGCGGCCGGACATCTCCAGGCCGATGTCGAAGCCCTCGCGCAGGCCGAGCCGGGCCTGCGCGTCGGCGATGGTCGCCTTGGAGACGTCGAGCGCGAGGGTGGCGCCGGCCTTGCGGGCGATCTCCAGACGCTCCGGGCTGACGTCGGTGATGACCACGTTGCGCGCTCCCGCGTGCCGGGCCACGGCCGCCGCCATGATCCCGATCGGGCCCGCGCCGGTGATCAGTACGTCCTCGCCGACCAGCGGGAAGGAGAGGGCGGTGTGCACGGCGTTGCCGAACGGGTCGAAGATCGCCGCGACGTCGAGGTCCACCTTCGTCCGGTGCACCCACACGTTCTGCGCGGGCAGCACCACGTACTCGGCGAAGGCGCCGTCGCGTCCCACACCGAGCCCGATCGTGCTGCGGCACAGGTGGCGGCGCCCGGCCAGGCAGTTGCGGCACTTCCCGCACACCAGGTGGCCCTCGCCGCTGACCAGCGCGCCGACCTCGATGTCGGAGGACACGTCCGAGCCGAGCGCGGCCACCTCGCCGACGAACTCGTGGCCGAGCACGAGGGGGGTCTTGACGGCGCCCTGCGCCCAGCCGTCCCAGGAACGGATGTGCAGGTCCGTCCCGCAGATGCCGGTGCGCAGCACCTTGATCAGCACGTCGCCGGGGCCGTACTCGGGCTCGGGAACGTCCATCAGCCACAGCCCGGGCTCGGCCTTGTGCTTGACGAGTGCCTTCATGGGGTGGCTCCAGGCATGCGGAAGGAAGCGCTACGGGGCGTGCGGGCCGGGCAGCGTTCGGACGACACCAATCTGCCGACCTGCGGGTGATCAGTCCATCGAGGATTTCTTAAGCGGGTCCACAGCCCAGCTTCACGCCTATGCTCCTCAGGTGTCGGGCAGGGGCCGGGGAGTGGTCCGGGCCGGGAATGGGGAGGTGAGGGGCGTGCCGAGTCTGCGCAGCAGGGCGCTTTCGGTCGCGCTGATCGCGGCGGGGCGGCGAAGACGGTTCGGGAGCGCCGAGGCGGTCCGTACCCGGGTGGCGGAATCGATGCGGCGCCCGGCGTCGCACCTTCCCCCGCGTTCGCTGGGCCGGGTGGCGGAGGTCTCGCGGACCTTCGTCGGGGCCTGGCCGGTGTACGAGGTCTCGCCGCTCGGCGCGGAACCGGCCGCCCGGGTGCTGTACGTGCACGGCGGCGGGTACATCAACGAACTGGTCCGGGCGCACTGGTCGCTGATCCGGACCCTGGTCACCCAGGCGCAGGCCCGGGTGGTCGTACCGGCGTACATCCTGGCCCCGCGCGGAACCGCCGACCGGACCGTCCCGGTCGCCGCCGATCTGCTCAGCGGCCTGATCGCGAGCGGGGGCGCGGGCGGCACGGTGCTCCTCGGGGATTCCGCGGGCGCCGGGCTGGCGCTGGCCGCCGCGCAGCGGCTGCGCGACCGCAACGGGGCGCAGCCGTCCCGGATCGTGCTGATCTCGCCCTGGCTGGACGTGTCCATGAGCCATCCCGACCAGGCGGCCATCGAGGCGGGCGACCCGATGCTGGCCCGCCCCGGCCTGCGGGAGGCCGGACGGCTGTACGCGGGCAACTTGGCGGCCGACGATCCCCGGGTGAGCCCGCTGCACGGGTCGTTCGCGGGGCTGGCCCCGATGACGGTGTTCACGGGCACCCGGGACGTACTGACGACCGACAGCCGCGAACTGCTGCACCGGGCGCGGAGGGCCGACGTCGAGGTGGAGTTCATCGAGGAGCCGGGACTGCCGCACGACTACCCGCTGATGCCGCTCCCGGAGGGCAGGGCGGCCCGCGACCGGATCGTGGAGCTGGTCCGCGCGGCCGCGGCGGAGTCCTGAGCCACCACCGCCTCCCGGGCGGCCCCGATCCGCGGGCAGGGGCGGCGTCTCAGGCGCCTCAGGCCTCTCAGGCCTCTCAGGCCTCTCAGGCCTCTCAGGCCTCTCAGGCCGCGCAGCCCGCGCAGCCCGCTCAGGCCACGCAGTTCATCAGGGAGCCGACGGGCGCCGTGCGGTAGCGGGCCCAGTAGGTCTCGTCCCGGGTCTCGCACGCGGGCGGGGTCCGGGTCGGCTGCCAGGCCACGGTGGCGAAGCCCGCGTCGGCGGCGGCTTCCGCGAAGTCGGCGTGGGCCCATTCGCGGCATTCGAACGGGACCGGCGGGTCGGTCTCGAGCCTCGCCCGCAGGAGCGGCGCGTCCCCGCCGGGAGCGCGCTCGACGACGCTGATCCCGTACGGCTCCCAGTCGGCGTAGGGGAAGGCCCCCGGGTTCGGCACGATGGCGAGGAGCCGCCCGCCGGGGCGCAGGTTCGCGCGTACGGCGCGGAACATGGCGTGCAGCGCCGCCCGGTCGTGGGCCTGGTTGAACAGGTACACGGCGGTGGCCAGGTCGAACGGCCCCAGGGCCGGCAGGCCGGCCGCCGCGTCCGCGACGACGTACTCGACGCGGTGCGCGAGGTCCGCGCCGGTCTCCCGGGCCCGGCGGATCCGCTCGGGACAGCTGTCGACGCCCACCGTCCGGCGGGCCCCGCCGCTCGCCAGCAGCCGGGTGGTGCTTCCGTGTCCGCAGGCCATGTCGAGGGTGTCGAGGCCGCGGACGCCGCCGAGGGCGTCGAGGGCCGTGCTCAGGGTGAAGGCATCGGCGACCGAGAAGGCCGGCGGGGGCGTTGACGTGTCGTACTGCTGTCGCATGTCCGCAAGCCTGCCCGCCTCCGGACCGTGGCCGTCGGTTTCCGCCCCGTGCCTCCCCCGGACGGGGGAGGCGTTCGGATCAGTCGTACGTCGTACGGAGCTGCGCCCTTGGGCTGTGCGGCATACGCAGACGCCGGCTCGCGCGGCATCGGTCCCCGCCTCATGTCTGCCCTCGGCGCGTGCGCGCTCCTCCGCGGGGCGGATACGGTCCGCCGTCAGGGATGAAGCGCGGCTGTCCCGTCCAGGGCCGGCATGGGCCGCATGCCGATAGCGACCGCTCCCCTCCCCGCCCCCGCACCCGCGCCCGCCTGGGCCCGTCGCGCCGCCCACGCCATCGCCCTGTGCGCCGTCCCCTCCGGCCTGTGGCGCATCGCCATGGGATCCGGCGTCTACGTGGGCTACAGCGACCAGGTGCTGCGCGAGGTCTACGGCATCCCGGGCTGGGGCATCGCCTACGTCGTCGCACTGTCCGTCCTCGCCGAACTGGCCGCCTTGTCACCGCTCCTGCTGGTCAGCGACCGGTGGCGGCCGATGGGCCCCGGGGTCCTCGCCCCGCCGGCCCGGACCGCCTCGGGGATCCTGATCCTGGTGACGCTGTGGCAGCTCGTGGTGGCCTTCGCGGTCGAGAGCCAGACGTACATGGAGGTCGGTACGGCACAGACCGTCTGGGGCTTCGTCTTCGCCCCGCTGTTGGCCATACCGGTCCTGATGACCGCGGTGACGTGGTCGTACGCGAAGCGGCACCGGGCCCGGTGAGAGGCACACGCCGACGGCGTCATCGCCCGCCGCTAGTGCTGTGGCCGGGAAGGTTTGCCGGGTCGCGGCGTCCGGTGCGGTGCATCGCAAGGCGGAGGGCCACGGCTCGTACAGGACGTACT
>NZ_JBHWMB010000055.1:0-45782 GCF_042730015.1 Streptomyces sp. NPDC059957
CCTCTGCTCTACTCCGACAGGGCGCGGGCCACTGTTGCGCCACAAATCACGCTTTACGTCCAGGCCGACACCCCACCCCGCCCCCGTCCCCGGCCCGGGCCGTCTCCGGGCTTTTCAGCCGTCCGGCGTTTGAGGACCGGGGTCTGGGGCGGAGCCCCAGGGGGTCCGGGCGCAGCCCGGGCCCCCCGCTTCAGACCGTCCGGCGTTTGAGGACCGGGGCAGGGCCGGCCCTGGGAACGGTGGAAGGGCGGGTCGGGGACTTCGCCCCGCGCAGCGGCAAGGGTCACAGTGGGGACTTCGCCCCGCGCAGCGGCACGGGTCACAGCGGGGACTTCGCCCCGCGCAGCGGATCCGTCGGCGGAGCGTAGGGGGCAGGGTCGCTGCGGAGGCCGTGGGTGGTGACCACGACCTCGAAGGCGGGCGGCGCCGTCGCGGGGAGGGGCGCGGTCAGGGTCCCGTCCGGGACGACCGTGGTCGGGAGGGGCGTGCCGTCCACCTCGACCCGCGGGTTGTCCCCGAAGCCGCCGCCCGCGATGGTCAGCAGACCATCGGTCACGGAGACGCCGGTGATCACCGGGTTCCCCCGCACGGCCACCTTGTTCAGGAGGTACGCTCCGGCCGGCGCCCCGGTCAGCGCCCACATCTCCGCCGGCAGCTTCGGCAGCCCGCCGCCCACGTCGGTCAGGAAGAAGGCCACCACGTACAGCATCGTGACCGCGCTCAGGGCCACGTACTGCAGGTCGACCAGGTCGGTCCGCCCGCCGTCGTTCGAGATCAGGTCGTGCACCGGGCGCCGCTTCGTGCCCTTCGGCGCCGGTTTGGCCATGGAGCCCCGCTCCACCCGCATGCCGACCACCGCCTTCGCCGCGATCAGGGCGGCGTACGGGCCCCCGAGCAGCGGGAGGTAGACGGTCGTCAGGGAGGACAGGGGGCCGTCGGGGCCCTGGAACCAGGCGACGCCGCCGCCCGCGGTGAGCCCGTAGCCGAGGGTCGCCAGGAGCAGCCAGAGCAGGATCACCGTCCAGGCCAGGGCGAGCGTGATCGAGGTGGAGAGGCGCCCGTCGCGGCCGGTGACGAAGCCCGGGTGGCGGAGCAGGCGCAGGACTATCGGGCCCGCCAGAGCGGCCAGTAAGGCGAGGGCGAGGAGTGCGGACGTCATGTGGGTCCCCCCGGGAGTGCGGTGTCTCCGAAGAGGGTTACCGTCTCGGCCCGAGCATGACAAGTTGCCTCTCAGCCTTCCCGCTGCTCCGGCAGTACGGGGAACCGCCGCGGCGCCACCAGCAGCAGCACCAGCGCCGACGCGACCGCCGCGAGGGTCGCGCCGAGGAAGATGTGGTCCCCGGCGGCGGCCACGGCCCGGCGCAGGTACTCGCCGGCCTCCGGGGGGAGGAGTTCGGGGTGGGTCAGGGCCTTGGACACGTCGTCCAGGGTCGCGGGGAGTCCGGGCACCGGGGCCTGCGCCAGCCGGCCGGCAAGGGTGGCGTTGGCCACGGCGCCCAGCAGGGCCGCTCCGACGCTCTGCCCGACGTTGCGGCAGAACAGCACCGAGGCCGTCGTGGTTCCGCGCTCCTCCCAGCCCACCGTGGACTGGACCCCGACGATCAGCGGGAGCTGGAAGAGGCCGAGGGCCGCGCCCAGCAGCAGCATGATCAGTACGGGCTGCCAGACCGGGGCGGGGTAGGGGAGCAGGGTGAAGGAGCCGAGGATGAGGGCGGCCAGAGAGACCCCGGTCGCGGCGGTGTTGCGGAAGCCGATGCGCCGGTAGACGTGCTGGGCGAGGGCGGCGCTGATCGGCCAGCTCAGGGTCATCGCGGAGGTGACCAGGCCCGCGCCGGTGGGGCCGAGGCCGAGTACGGACTGGGCGTACGTCGGCATGAACACCATCGGGGCGACCATCAGCAGGCCCAGCCCGGCCATGGCCAGGTTGACGGCGGCGATGGTGCGCCGGCGCCACACCCAGCCGGGCAGGATGGGCTGCTCGGCCCGGCGCTCGATCCGGACGACGAGCACGCCCAGCACGACGGCGGCCGCGAACAGTCCCAGCGAGGGCGCCGACAGCCAGGGCCAGGCGACCCCGCCCTGGACCAGCGCGAACAGCAGCAGCCCCCCGCAGGCGAAGACGGCGAGGGCTCCCGCCCAGTCGACGGGGCCGGTGCGGCCGGGGGCCCGGTTGGGCTCGACCAGGTGGCGGCTGATGACCCACAGGGCGGCGGCGGCCAGCGGCAGGTTGATCAGGAAGATCCAGCGCCAGTCGGTGTACGTGGCGATCAGCCCGCCGAGCGCGGGGCCGGCCAGCGCCGAGGTGGCCCAGACCACGGACATCCGGGCCTGGATGCGCGGCCGGTCCTTGAGCGGGTAGAGATCGGCGGCCAGGGTTTGGACGGTGCCCTGCAGGGCGCCGCCGCCCAGGCCCTGGAGGATCCGGAAGGCGATGAGGGCGGCCATGTTCCAGGCGGCGGCGCACAGCAGCGAGCCGAGCAGGAAGAGGCTGATGCCGAGGAGCAGGACGGGCTTGCGGCCGTAGGTGTCGGAGAGCTTGCCGTATACGGGGAGGGTGACCGTTCCGGCCAGGATGTAGCCCGAGAAGATCCAGGAGAAGACGGCGAAGCCGCCGAGGTCGCCGACGATCTGCGGGACGGCGGTGGCGACGATGGCGCTGTCGAGGGCGACGAGGCCCATGGTCAGCATCAGGGCGGCGACGACGGCCTTCCGGGGCCGCCCGGGCGGTGAGGCCGCCCGCGTGCCCGTGCCTGTTGTGGCGGAGGACTTGCCTCCGCCTCCGGCGGGGTCGCCCCCCGGTATGCCTCCGGCGCTGTCGTCGGTACTCGCGCCCGTGCTCTCCCCTGAGCCCATGAGAAACCCCTCCCCCCGTCCGTACCTGCGCGGACACCTTCTCACTGCCGGATTGCGGGGTGGTATCCCCTCAGGGCGCCTCGTCCCAACGGGCGAGATCCCCTAGGGGTTGGTCCTCACAAGGATCCAGGGACGGGTCGTCCCGGGGGAGGAGGAGGAAAGGGCGCGGCTCTTCTTAACTGGTTTCTACAGGGCGGGAGTCCGGGGGGTAGGGCTAGCACCCCTATGGATACGGCGATTGGCACCAGCGTGCCGCGGTACCCCCGGCCAGCAGACTTCGAATGAAGCGCATCACATGCTTCGCACCACGCATCGACACGAGGGGAAACACCGTGACAACGGCTATGACCGAAACCAGGCACGGGGGCACTGGAGGGCATGAGGCCGTCGCGGCGCGGGCACGGAAGGTCGTCAAGGCCTACGGCTCCGGCGAGACGCGGGTCGTCGCCCTCGACGCGGTGGACGTGGACATCCAGCGCGGCCAGTTCACCGCGATCATGGGGCCCTCGGGCTCCGGCAAGTCCACGCTGATGCACTGCCTGGCCGGCCTGGACACGGTCACGAGCGGCCAGATCTTCCTGGACGACACCGAGATCACCGGCCTGAAGGACAAGAAGCTCACGCAGCTGCGCCGCGACCGGATCGGCTTCATCTTCCAGGCCTTCAACCTGCTGCCGACGCTCAACGCCCTGGAGAACATCACGCTCCCCATGGACATCGCCGGCCGCAAGGCCGACGCGGAGTGGCTGAACCGGGTGGTGGAGACCGTGGGTCTGGCGGGCCGCCTCAAGCACCGTCCGACGGAGCTCTCCGGCGGCCAGCAGCAGCGCGTGGCGGTCGCCCGCGCCCTGGCCTCCCGGCCCCAGATCATCTTCGGCGACGAGCCCACCGGAAACCTGGACTCCCGGGCCGGCGCGGAGGTCCTCGGCTTCCTGCGCCGTTCGGTGAACGAGCTGGGCCAGACCATCGTCATGGTCACCCACGACCCGGTCGCCGCCTCCTACGCGGACCGCGTCATCTTCCTCGCCGACGGCCGGATCGTGGACGAGATGCACACGCCCACCGCCGACCAGGTCCTGGACCGCATGAAGGACTTCGACGCCCGTGGGCGGACGTCATGACCGTCATGAAGACCGCGCGGCGCAACTTCGTCGCGCACAAGGGGCGGATGGCGCTCTCCGCCGTCGCCGTCCTGCTCTCCGTCGCCTTCGTCTGCGGGACGCTGGTGTTCACGGACACCATGAACACCACCTTCGACAAGCTCTTCGCGGTCACCAACTCCAATGTCACGGTCACTCCGAAGGAGGCCGAGAACAGCGGGGAGACCCCCGACACCGGCAAGCCGCAGGCACTGGCCGGCTCGCTCGTCGAGCAGGTGAAGAAGGCGGAGGGCGTGAAGTCCGTCGAGGGCGGCGTGTCCTCGATGGCGGTCACCGTCGTCAACGCCAAGAACGAGAACCTCGGCTCGACCACGGGAGCCCCGACCTTCGCGGGCAACTGGACCGAGAACGAACTGCGGTCGATGAAGATCATCGAGGGGCAGGCCCCGCGCGGCCCCACCGACGTGATGATCGACGCCGACACCGCGAAGAAGCACCATCTGAAGCTCGGTGACGACATCCGCACCATCGCCGTCACCGGCGACATCCGCTCCAAGATCACCGGCATCGCCGCCTTCACCGTGACCAACCCGGGCGCGACCGTCGTCTACTTCGACACCGCCACCTCGCAGCAGAAGCTGCTCGGCGCCCCGGACGGCTTCACGCACCTGAACGTCACCGCCAAGGACGGGGTGAGCGACGCCCAGCTCAAGGCGAACGTCGCCTCCGTCGTCGGCGCCGACGCCTACCAGCTGCAGACCGCCAAGGAAGCCGCGGACGCCAACCGCAAGAACATGGACTTCCTCGACATCATGAAGTGGGTGATGCTCGGCTTCGCCGCGATCGCCTTCCTCGTCGGGATCTTCCTGATCTTCAACACCTTCTCGATGCTGGTCGCCCAGCGCACCCGTGAGATCGGCCTGATGCGGGCCATCGGCGCCGACAGCGGCCAGGTCCTCAAGTCGGTGGTCATCGAGGCCCTGCTGCTCGGCGTGGTCGGCTCGATCCTCGGCGTCGCCGCCGGCATCGGACTGGCCGTCGGCCTGATGGAGCTCATGAGCGGGCTCGGTATGAGCCTGTCCACCGAGGACCTCACCATCGCCTGGACCACCCCGGTCATCGGCATCGTCCTCGGCGTCGTCGTCACCGTCATCTCCGCCTTCATCCCGGCCCGCCGGGCCGGCAAGGTCTCGCCGATGGCCGCCCTGCGCGAGTCGGGCACCCCCGGCGACAAGAAGGCCGGCCGGATCCGCGCCGCCCTGGGCCTCGGCCTCACCGGCATCGGCGCCGCGGCCCTGTACCTCGCGGGTACCGCGGACACCGCCGGGCCCGGAGCGCAGTGGCTGGGTCTGGGCGTGCTGTTCACCCTCATCGGCTTCATCGTGATCGGCCCGCTCCTCGCGGGAGTCGTGGTCCGGGCCCTGTCCGCCCCGGTGCTGCGGCCCTTCGGCTCCATAGGCCGTCTCGCCGAGCGCAACGCCCTGCGCAACCCGCGCCGCACCGGTGCCACCGCCGCCGCGCTGATGATCGGCCTCGCGCTGGTCGCCTGCCTGTCGGTGGTCGGCTCCTCGATGGTGGCCTCGGCCACCGACGAGCTCGACAAGTCGGTCGGCGCGGACTTCATCGTCCAGTCCATGACGGGCCAGCCGGTCGTACCGCAGGCCGAGGAGGCGCTGCGGGCCATGCAGGGTCTGGAGCACGTCACGGCCTACCGGGAGGTCGACGCCAAGATCACCGCCCCCGACGGCACCACCGAGTCCGACGGCATCGGGGCCATGGACCCCACCTACGCCAAGGACGTCCGGCGCAAGACGACCGCCGGCGAGCACGCGGACGCGTACAAGCCGGGCTCGATGTCGGTGGGCTCCGAATACGCCACCAAGCACCGGATCAAGCTCGGTGACGAGCTGACGGTCGCCTTCACCGGCGGCAAGACCGCCAAGCTCAAGGTCGCGGCGATCACCAGCGACGAGGGCAACCTCGACAAGGGCATGAAGTACGTCAGCACCGCCGTCGCCGAGGCGAATCTGCCGGCCGACAAGATGCCCAGGCCCTTCATGCTGCTGGCCACCGCGAAGGACGGCCAGGACGATGCCGCGTACAAGGCGGTCAAGGCGGATCTGGCCGAGTACCCGCAGTACCAGGTGCTCAACCAGACCGACTACAAGCAGGCGCTGAAGGACCAGGTCGGCCAGTTGCTGAACGTGGTCTATGCCCTCCTCGCCCTCGCGATCATCGTCGCGGTCCTGGGCGTGGTGAACACCCTGGCCCTCTCGGTGGTCGAGCGGACCCGCGAGATCGGCCTGATGCGCGCCATCGGCCTCTCCCGCCGCCAGCTGCGCCGCATGATCCGCCTGGAGTCGGTGGTCATCGCCCTCTTCGGCGCCCTGCTCGGCCTCGGCCTGGGCATGGGCTGGGGCGCCACCGCCCACCAGCTCCTCGCGCTGCAGGGCATGAAGATCCTCGAGATCCCGTGGCCCACCATCCTCGGCGTGTTCGCCGGCTCCGCCCTGGTCGGTCTGCTGGCCGCACTGGTCCCGGCCTTCCGGGCGGGCCGGATGAACGTCCTGAACGCGATCGCCAGCGAGTAGTCGCCGGGCGGTCGTACGGGGGAACGCCGCGGCCCCGTCTCACCCGTTCGGGTGGGGCGGGGCCGCGGTCGTCCGCGGAAGGACCGGGTGTCCCGCCGCCACCACCGGCGGCCGTCCGAATCCCACGCGCGGCTGTCGGACCCGCGTCGTAGGGTGGGAACCCCCGGCCCGTTCGACGTGTCGGGTCCTTCGCGTTGCCGCCCCGCGGGAACTCGCCGCACCTCACCGGACGGAAAGCCGCCTTCATGAGCCTGCACGGACTGCTCGACGCCGTCACCCGGGACCCCGCACTCGCAGAGGCGGTCACCGCGGCCGGGGACGGCAACCGCATGCACGTGGACCTCGTCGGCCCGGCCGCCGCCCGGCCCTTCGCCATCGCCGCGCTGGCCGCCCGTACCGGGCGCACCGTGCTCGCGGTGACCGCCACCGGGCGGGAGGCCGAGGACCTGGCCGCCGCGCTGCGCTCGATGCTCAACCCCGACGAGGTCGCCGAGTACCCGTCGTGGGAGACGCTCCCGCACGAGCGGCTGAGCCCGCGCAGCGACACCGTCGGCCGCCGCATCGCTGTACTGCGCCGCCTCGCGCACCCGAGCAAGGACGACCCGGCCGCGGGCCCGGTCTCCGTGGTCGTCGCGCCGATCCGCTCCGTGCTCCAGCCGCAGGTCAAGGGGCTCGGGGACCTGGTCCCGGTGAGCCTGCGCCAGGGCGAGAGCGTGGACCTCGGCGCGGTGACGCAGGCACTGGCCGCCGCCGCGTACGCCCGCGTGGAGCTCGTCGAGAAGCGCGGCGAGTTCGCGGTGCGCGGCGGCATCCTCGACGTGTTCCCGCCCACCGAGGAACACCCGCTGCGCGTGGAGTTCTGGGGCGACGAGGTCGAGGAGATCCGTTACTTCAAGGTCGCCGACCAGCGCTCCCTGGAGGTCGCCGAGCACGGCCTGTGGGCACCGCCCTGCCGGGAGCTGCTCCTCACCGACCAGGTGCGCGAGCGCGCCGCGGCCCTCGCCGAGCTCCACCCCGAGCTCGGGGAGCTGCTCCACAAGATCGCCGAAGGGATCGCCGTCGAGGGCATGGAGTCCCTGGCCCCGGTCCTGGTCGACGACATGGAGCTGCTGATCGACGTACTGCCGGCCGGGTCGATGGCCGTCGTATGCGACCCGGAGCGGGTCCGCACGCGCGCCTCCGACCTGGTGGCGACCTCGCAGGAGTTCCTGATGGCCTCCTGGGCCGCCACAGCCGGCGGCGGCGAGGCCCCCATCGACGTGGGCGCGGCCTCGCTCCGCGGGATCGCCGACGTACGGGAGCACGCGCGCGAGCTCGGCATGATGTGGTGGTCGGTGTCCCCGTTCGCCGCCGATGAGGACGCAGCGCTCGGCAGCGACAGCCTCACCCTCGGCATGCACGCCCCCGAGGCCTACCGCGGCGACACCGCCCGCGCGCTCGCCGACACCAAGGCCTGGATCGCCGACGGCTGGCGCACCGTCTACCTCACCGAGGGCCACGGCCCGGCCGCCCGTACCGTCGAGGTGCTCGGCGGCGAGGGCATCGCGGCCCGCCTGGAGGCGGACGTCACCGTCCTGGAGCCCTCGCTCGTCCACGTCTCGTGCGGCTCCCTCGACAACGGCTTCGTCGACCCGGCCCTCAAGCTCGCCGTCCTCACCGAGACCGACCTGACCGGCCAGCGCACCGCCACCAAGGACCTCGGCCGGATGCCGACCCGGCGCCGCAAGACGATCGACCCCCTCACCCTGGAGGTCGGCGACTACATCGTCCACGAGCAGCACGGCGTCGGCCGCTACATCGAGATGGTGCAGCGCACCGTGCAGGGCGCGACCCGCGAGTACCTGCTCGTCGAGTACGCGCCGGCCAAGCGCGGCCAGCCCGGCGACCGCCTCTACATCCCCACCGACCAGCTGGAGCAGGTCACCAAGTACGTCGGCGGCGAGGCCCCGACCCTGCACCGGCTCGGTGGCGCCGACTGGACCAAGACCAAGGCGCGCGCCAAGAAGGCGGTCAAGGAGATCGCCGCCGACCTGATCAAGCTCTACAGCGCCCGGATGGCGGCCCCCGGCCACACCTTCGGCCCCGACACCCCCTGGCAGCGCGAGCTGGAGGACGCCTTCCCGTACGCGGAGACCCCCGACCAGCTCACCACCATCGCCGAGGTCAAGGAGGACATGGAGAAGTCGGTCCCGATGGACCGCCTGATCTGCGGCGACGTCGGCTACGGCAAGACCGAGATCGCGGTGCGCGCCGCCTTCAAGGCGGTCCAGGACGGCAAGCAGGTCGCCGTCCTCGTACCGACCACGCTGCTGGTGCAGCAGCACTTCGGGACCTTCTCCGAGCGGTACGCGCAGTTCCCCGTCAAGGTGAAGGCGCTGTCCCGCTTCCAGAGCGACACCGAGTCCAAGGCGACCCTGGAGGGCCTGCGCGAGGGTTCCGTCGACATCGTCATCGGCACGCACCGGCTGTTCTCACAGGAGACCAGGTTCAAGGACCTGGGCCTGGTCATCGTCGACGAGGAGCAGCGGTTCGGCGTCGAGCACAAGGAGCAGCTCAAGAAGCTGCGTGCCAACGTCGACGTGCTGACGATGTCCGCGACCCCCATCCCGCGCACCTTGGAGATGGCGGTGACCGGCATCCGCGAGATGTCCACGATCACCACCCCGCCCGAGGAGCGCCACCCGGTCCTGACCTTCGTCGGCCCCTACGAGGAGAAGCAGATCGGCGCCGCGATCCGCCGCGAGCTGCTCCGCGAGGGCCAGTGCTTCTACATCCACAACCGGGTGGAGTCCATCGACCGGGCGGCCGCCAAGCTCCGCGAGATCGTGCCCGAGGCGCGCATCGCGACGGCGCACGGCCAGATGTCCGAACAGGCCCTGGAACAGGTCGTGGTGGACTTCTGGGAGAAGAAGTTCGACGTCCTCGTCTCCACGACGATCGTCGAATCCGGCATCGACATCTCCAACGCCAACACCCTCATCGTCGAGCGCGGAGACAACTTCGGCCTCTCCCAGCTCCACCAGCTGCGCGGCCGCGTGGGCCGTGGCCGCGAGCGCGGGTACGCGTACTTCCTGTACCCGCCGGAGAAGCCGCTGACCGAGACCGCGCACGAGCGGCTCGCCACGATCGCCCAGCACACCGAGATGGGCGCGGGCATGTACGTGGCGATGAAGGACCTGGAGATCCGCGGCGCGGGCAACCTGCTCGGCGGCGAGCAGTCCGGCCACATCGCGGGTGTCGGCTTCGATCTCTACATCCGGATGGTCGGCGAGGCCGTGGCCGACTACCGGGCCGCGATCGACGGCGGAGTGGAGGAGGAGCCGCCGCTGGAGGTCAAGATCGAGCTGCCGGTCGACGCGCACGTACCGCACGACTACGCGCCGGGCGAGCGGCTGCGGCTCCAGGCGTACCGGTCCATCGCGTCGGCCAACTCCGAGGAGGACGTGAAGGCGGTCCGCGAGGAACTCACCGACCGCTACGGCAAGCTGCCGGAGCCGGTGGAGAACCTGCTCCTGGTGGCCGGACTGCGGATGCTCGCCCGCGCCTGCGGGGTCGGCGACATCACCCTCCAGGGCCCCAACATCCGCTTCGGGCCGGTGGAGTTGCGCGAATCGCAGGAGCTGCGGCTGAAGCGGCTCTACCCGGGGTCGGTCATCAAGCCGGCCGCCTCGCAGGTGCTGGTGCCGCGGCCGAAGACGGCCCGGGTGGGCGGGAAGCCGCTGGTCGGACGGGAACTGCTGGGCTGGACCGGGGAGTTCCTGGCCACGATCCTCGGTTCGTAGGCGCGGCGCGCGCAGACACGGCGCCCGTGGGCAGGGCGCGCGCAGACACGGCGACGGCCGCGACGGGGACTTTCCGGTCCCGGGTCGCGGCCGTTCGCGTTCTCGCGGGGGCTACTTATTCGGGTCGTCGTCGATCCCGAGCTTTTCTTCCATCTGCTGTTGGGCCTTGTCGACTTGGTCGGCGTACTTGTTGCCGGTCTTCTCGTTGACCTCTTGCTCGAGGTTGTCCGAGATGTCCTTGCCCTTGTCCTTGAACCTGTCGAAAATCCCCATGCTCGGGCTCCTTCCGTAGTCCCGGTTGCGACGCTACGCCCGTTTGGGGTGGTTCGCCCGCTGGAGAGTCGGTACGTCCCGTAAAGCCATGGAGTTTATGATCTTGTCCTATGCGTCCCCACCTGCTGTTTCACGCCGTCCTGCTCGCCTCGGCCGTCGCCCTCTCCGGATGTACGGTGCCCACCGGGCCCGGCGCCGGTGCGGATGCGGACGTCCCGGGCCCGGCGAACGGGCCGGTGGCCCTGACCTCGGTGGACGGGCTCGCGGTCAAGGGGCGGGCGCCGAAGACCGGGTACGCGCGCGAGCAGTTCGGCAAGGGCTGGCTGGACACGGACGGCAGCGGCTGCGGGACCCGCGAGGACATCCTCAAGCGGGACCTCGTCCGGACCACCTTCAAGGACGGCTGCAAGGTGCTGACCGGGGTGCTGGAGAGGGACCCCTATACCGGCGCGCGCATCACGCACGAGCGGGGCCGCACCGGCGTGGACATCGACCACGTCGTGGCGCTCTCCGACGCCTGGCAGAAAGGGGCCGGAGGCTGGGACAAGGGCAAGCGGATCGCCTTCGCCAACGATCCGCTGAATCTCCTCGCGGTCGACGCCGCGGCCAACCGCAAGAAGGGGGACGGCGACGCGGCCACCTGGCTTCCGCCCGACCGCGGGTACCGCTGCCGCTACGTCGCGTCCCAGATCGCGGTCAAGCGGAAGTACGGTCTGTGGGTCACGGCCGGTGAGCGCGACGCGATGAGGCGGGTACTGGCCGGCTGTCCCGCGGAGCGCCTGCCGACCGGGGGCAACCCCACCCGCCCGCCGGAGCGGCTGCGCTGATCCATCCCCTGGGGGTCGGGTCCTGGGCCGCCGTGTCGGCCGGGCCCCGGACCACCCCCCTGCATCAGGTCCTGGGTCACCCTGTGCCGGGCCCCGGACCACCCCCTACAACTACAACCACAACCACAACCACAACCACAACTACAACTACAACTACGTCTGCACCTGCATCAGGGCATCTGAATCTGGGCCTTGATCAGGCCTTCTTCCAGTCCTGGCAGTCGACCGTCTTGAAGAAGCCGTCCCCGGCGGCGATCGTCACGACGGCCTGGCCCTCGGGGTTCTCGTTGGCGATGACGGTTTCGATGCTGCCGGACGCGTCCTTGGTGCGCTCCCAGTAGCAGCCGCTGCCGTCCTCGGTGGAGCCGGCGGACTTGTAGGTGCCCGGTGCGACGTCGACGCCGACCTTGAGCGTGCCGCCCTTGCCGGAGATCCCGGCCTTCGGAGTGCCCTTGGCCTTCGGGTCCACGAGCTCCCAGCCCTTGCAGCCCTCGGTCTTGAAGATCTTGTCGGTGGCGACGATGGCCGTGTACGTGGAGCCGACGGCGTTGTCGTTGTCGATGATCGACTCGGGCTCGCCCTTGGAGTCCTTGGCGCGCTCCCAGTAGCAGTTGTCGTTGGCCGTGTTGCCCGTCGAGCGGTAGAGGCCCGGCTGGACGTCGGAGCCGACCTGGAAGGTGCCGGTGCCCTTGATGGCCGACTTCGCCTTGCCCGCGTCGGCGGCGGGGGCGCTGCTCGACGACTTCGCCGGCTTCGAGGCGGCCGCGTCGGCGCCCTTGTCGGCGCTGGGTTCGGTGCCGCCGCACGCGGTGAGCGTCACGAGGGCGATGGCCGCCCCGCAGCCCGTCAGGACCTTGGTGCGGGAGGTGCGGGAGGTGCGGGAGGTGCGGGAGGTGCGGGTGGTCCGGGCGATCCAACTGGTGTGCGTGGTGCGGGACATGTGTGTGGCTCCTGCCTGAAATCTGACGGCCTGTTCGGTGTGAACATCACAGCAGAGCCTGTGAACCGAGTCAACGAGTTTCTGGGAGGTTGTTAAATTCACACTGTGAAGTGGTCTCTCCTCTTTGCGGCTGTATGCTCGCGCACATGCCGGAGCAGAAGCCCCCCACCGAGGCCCCAGCCACCCCCACAACCACCCCGCACACCACCGAAGTCGAAGCCGTCGTCCCCGTAGCCGTCGCCCCCGAGGTCACCGCCGCCGAGATCGCCCGCCTCGCGGGAGTCGGCCGCGCGGCCGTGAGCAACTGGCGTCGCCGCCACACCGACTTCCCCCGCCCCGTCGGCGGCACCGACACCAGCCCCTCCTTCGCGCTGGCAGAGGTCACCGACTGGCTCCGCGCCCAGGGCAAGCTCGCCGAAGTCCCGCTGCGCGAACGCGTCTGGCAGTACGTCGCCGCGCACCCCGGCGGCTCCGTGGCCGCGCTCGTCAAGGCCGGGAGCGCGCTGCTGCTCGTACGGGACCGGCCCATGGAGTGGCTGGAGGCCTCGGCCGTCTCCGACGTGCGGATGGCCGCCCTGCTGGCGCCCGCCGTCGACCGGGTGCTCGCCCTGCGGTTCGGGCCCGCGCACGCGCTCGGAGCCGTCGGCCCCCTGCGGCCCGCCTCGATGCCCTTCCTGCGTGCCGCCGCCGAGCTCGCCGCCGAACTGGGCACCAGGGGCGCCTTCGAGTTCCTGCTCGGCCGCCACCTCGAGGTCAACCCCCGCCAGTACACGCTCACTCCGGACGGTCTGGCCACCCTCATGGCCGCCCTCGCCGGGCCCTCCGTCAAGACCGTCCTGGACCCCGCCTGCGGCACCGGCACCCTGCTGCGCGCCGTCCCCGGGGCCACCGCCCGGTATGCGCAGGACAGTTCGCCCGAACTCGCCTCCCTCGCGGCCCTGCGCCTTGCCCTGCACTCGGACGCGCCGGTCCGCGCGGCCGCCGCCGACAGCCTGCGCGCCGACGCCTTCGCGCGCCCCGTCGCCGAACCGGCCGACGCCGTGCTCTGCCACCCGCCGTTCAACGAACGCAACTGGGGCCACGAGGAGCTGGCTTACGACCCGCGCTGGGAGTACGGACTGCCCGCCCGCGCCGAATCCGAACTCGCCTGGGTCCAGCACGCCCTGGCCCACCTGCGCGAGGGCGGCACCGCCGTCCTGCTCATGCCGCCCGCCGCCGCCGCCCGCCGCTCCGGCCGCCGCATCCGCGCCGACCTGCTGCGCCGGGGCGCGCTGCGGGCCGTCGTCGCCCTCCCGGCCGGCGCCGCGCCGCCGTACGGGATCCCGCTGCACCTGTGGGTGCTGCGCAGGCCCGCCCCGCACGCGGCGCCCCCCTCCGGGCTGCTCCTCGTGGACACCGCCGCACTCACCGACGGGTCCGGGCAGGGGCCCGGCCGGTCCGGGTGGGCCGCCGTGCACAGCGCGGTGGAGGAGGCCTGGACGGCGTACGAGCGCGGCGGCCCGTCCCCGGACGTCACGGACGTGCCCGGCGTGCGCCGCGTGGTGCCCGTCGTGGACCTGCTCGACGACGACGTGGACCTGACCCCAGCCCGCCATCTGCCGCCGCCCGCCGCGGGCGGCGGCGTGGCCGAACTGACCGCCGTACGGGACCGGCTGGACTCGACGCTGACCCGCGCGGCCCGGCTCACCCCGCCGGCCCCGCCCGCCGCCTCCCCGGACCGGCCCGCCGCGGAGCCGGCCCGGCTGCCGATGACCACCGTCGGCGAACTCGCCCGCGCCGGAGCCCTGCTCCTGTACACGGGCACCGGCAGCGGCGCGGGCCGGGCCCCCGTCCTGACCGAGTACGACGTGAACGCCGGCACCGGACCCTCCGGCACCCTGGCCGCCGCCACGGAGACGCCGCTGCTCACCGCGCCCGGCGACGTGGTGGTCCCGCTCACCGGAGGCGCGGGCGTGGCCCGCGTGGTCGACGCGGCCACCGCCGGGGCGGCGCTCGGCCGGGGCCTGCAACTGCTGCGGCCCGACCCGGCCGCCCTGGACCCCTGGTTCCTGGCCGGCTTCCTGCGCGCCACCGCCAACAACCGCCGCGCCAGCAGCCACGCCTCCACCACGACCCGGCTCGACGTGCGCCGCCTCGAACTGCCCCGGCTGCCACGGACCGAGCAGGAGGTCTACGGGGCGCGGTTCCGGGCGCTCGCCGAGTTCGAGGACGCCCTGAGGCTGGCCGCCCGGCTCGGGGAACAGCTCGTACAGGGGCTGTACGACGGGCTGTCGGACGGTACGGTCCGGCCGGAATGAGCGCGCGGGCCGGTGGGCGAACCGGTGGGCGAACCGGTGGGCGAACCGGTGGGCGGGCCGCCCGGGCGGCGACCGTACAACGGTTCGCGCATCCCCTCACTCCCGGCCGGAAACGCTGTATACGCTCAGACCCGGCACCACCCCGTATTTCCCGCAGTCCCCCGCTTCACGCTTCCCCGCCCTTCCTCCGCACGGCCCGTCAGGAGCAGCGATGCACGGCCCCGGCACCCCGCCGCCCCTCGGTCACCGGCCCAGTACCGGGAGCGTGGTGACGCTCCGCGTGCTGTTCGCGCTGCTCCCCGTCCTGAGCTGCGGACTCTTCGCCTGGGGGACGATGCTGCGGCTCGCGCTGGTCACCCGCCGGCGCAGGGACTGGTGGCTGATGGGCGCGTCCGTGGTCACCGAGTTCTTCTGGGTGCTGCTGAGCGGGCTCGACCCGACCCCCGACAACAGCGGCTGGCAGGCCAACGTCGGTGCCTCCCTCACGATCCTCACCGGCTTGAGCGTCACCGCGTACTTCCTCGCGGCCGACATCCGCCACCACGCCGCGGCCAGGGCGGGGCAGCACGCCGCCTGGTATCCGCCGCCGCCCGCGCCGTACGTACCGCACCAGCCGCAGCCGCAGCCGCAGCAGCAGCAGGCTCCCGCGTACGGTTACCCGCCCGCCCCCCAGCAGGTCATCCCCGAGCCCGCGCCCGCCCCGACGCCGCCCCCGCGCATCGGGCAGGTCCGCGCCGAACTCGACGAGCTCAGCGAGCTCCTGCGCAAGCAGCAACCGCCCCACAACGAGGGCCCCCGCCCGTGACGGACCGGCTCATCGGCGACCGCTACCAGCTCGCCACCATCCTCGGCCAGGGCGGCATGGGCCAGGTCTGGACCGCGTACGACCGGCGCCTCGACCGCCGCGTCGCGGTCAAACTGCTGCGCCCCGACAAGGTGGCCGGCCCCGGCTCCGTGGCCGAGGAGCTGCGCCGCCGCTTCGTGCGCGAATGCCGGGTCACGGCGCAGGTCGACCACCCCGGGCTGGTCACCGTGCACGACGCGGGCAGCGACGGCGACGAGCTGTACCTCGTCATGGGGTACGTGGAGGGCGCCGACCTCGCCGACCACCTCGCCGAGCACGATCCGTACCCGTGGCCCTGGGCGGTGTCGGTGATCGCGCAGCTGTGCTCGGTGCTGTCGGCCGTGCACGCGGTGCCGATCGTCCACCGGGACCTCAAGCCGCGCAACGTCATGGTCCGTCCCGACGGGACCGTGCTGGTCCTGGACCTCGGCGTCGCCTCCGTGATGGACACCGACACCACCCGCCTCACCAGCACGGGTTCACCGATCGGCAGCCCCGCGTACATGGCCCCCGAACAGGCCATGGGCGGTGCCGTCGGCCCGCACACCGACCTCTACGCGCTCGGCGTCGTCCTGTACGAGCTGCTGTCCGGCAACGTCCCCTTCGCCGGCTCCACCGCGCTCGGGGTGCTCCACCGCCACCTGTACGAACCCCCGCTCCCGGTGCGCCAGTTGCGCCCGGAGGTCCCGCAACAGCTGGAAGCCGTACTCCTCCAGCTGCTCGCGAAGGACCCGCAGGAGCGGCCGGCCTCCGCGCAGGCGGTGTACGCGGCCCTCGCGCCGCTGCTGCCGCACCCGGGCTCGGGCGCCCCCACCGGCCCGCTCGATCCGACCCGCCCCTTCCTGCGCCCGCAGGCCCCCTGGCCCGACCGTGCCACCGTGATCCCGCCCCGGCCCGCGACCCCGCCCGCACCGCCGAGGCCGGACGTGCCGGCGGCCGTGGAGGAGGCGAAGAAGCTCCTGGACCAGGGCATGCTCACCCAGGCCGTGGACATCCTCGGCGGCATCCTGCCGGCCGCGGCCGAGCAGCACGGCGAACGCTCGCCGGTGGTCCGCTCCCTGCGCAAGCAGTACGCGGCCACGCTGATGGACGACGGGCAGTACCGCCGGGCCCTGCCCGAACTGCGCCGTTTGTCCGACGAGTTCCCGGCCGGCGACCCGCAGTCCCTGCGCTTCCGCTACGACGCGGCCCAGTGCCTGGAGCAACTCGGCGAACCGGCCGCCGCCCTGGCCGAGTACCGGGCGCTGCTGCCGCTGTTCGAGAACCACTACGCGAACCCGGACCCGGGCCTCCCCCTGGAGGTCCGCCGCCGCATGGCCCACCTGCTGCTCTCCCTCGGCGACCGCCCGGCGGCCCACGACACCCTGGCCCGTCTGCTCTTCGACGCGGAACGCCTGCACGGCACGGCGCACCCCTTCACGGCGGAGGTCCGCCGGACCCTCCAGTGGCTGGGCCAGGTGCGCTGAGAACGCACGCTGTCGTGATCAAGGACCCGGGAACGGGAGGTTCCGGTCGGCGGTGTACCGTACGGCGTCCTGTCAGCATCCCTGTGCGTCAAAGCGTTCCCGAGAGGTAGCCGATCGTGAAGGACACCGCCGCCACCGCGGCCGTCGAGAGTGCGGCCCCGCCGCGGGAAAGGACCCTGCCCGGGCTCCTTCCCAGGGCCCTGCTGGCCGCTGTCCCGGTGCTGAGCCTCGGGGTCCTCGGCGCGGTGCCCTCGCTGGTCATCGCCCGGCGCCGGGGTGCGCGCGCCGACTGGCTCGCCGCCCTCCTCTTCGGCTGCGTGACCGTCGCCTGGTGGTTCCAGATAGCCCTGACGCCGGAGGAGACCCACGGCTGGCAGTTCGGCATCGACGTGCTGCTGCTGTTCCTCTCCACGGCGGGCGCCGCGCTGCACTGCCTGTTCGCCAAGAGATGTGCGGCGGGGCCCCGATGAAGACGCGCCGTACGTGGAGGAACCGGACGGATCACCCCGAATCCGGGAGCGGGACGCTCCTCGGGCGGGTGCTGGCCGCGGTGAGCGGCACGCTGCGCGGCCGTACGGGATGGACGCTGGGCGGTGCGGCCGTGCTGGTGCTCGCCCTGGTGGGCGCGTGGGTGTTCGTCGGCAGTGGGCAGGACGGCCCGCCCGACCCGAGGGCGCGCCAGTACAAGGAGTTCGACGCCTGCCTGCTGACGGACGAGAAGGGCATCGTGACCGGTGCGCCCGCCGCCCCGGTGTGGGAGGGGATGCAGGCGGCCTCGCTGGAGACCCGCGCGCGCGTCACCTACGTGCCGGTCGTCGGGGAGTCCTCGGCCGACAACGCCCGGCCGTTCTTCAACAGCCTGATGCAGCGCAAGTGTGATGTGGTGCTGGCCGTCGGCGCCGCCCAGGTGGAGGCCACGCAGGCGGGGGCGAAGGGCCATCCCAAGGCGCGGTTCGTCGTGGTGGACGGATCGCAGGCGGCCGGGAACGTCACGGCGGTGAAGTCCGGTGACGGGCTGAAGGACGCCGTGGCAGAGGCCGTTCGACAGGCCGTCGAGGCGTCGGGCGCGTAACGGTCAAGCGTCGATCTCGCGTGGCGGATAAAGAATTGGTAAAAGCGCTGACCCCGGCTCACGCCCGTGTTCGGCGATCGGGCAGTCTCGCGAAGATTTTATCGATTTCGCGCAAGTAAGGCTCGCCCATGCGTGTTCGTAGGGTTCGTAGCTCGCGCCTCTTCCCACCGGGTCGTACCGGTAGGCGAAGAGCGAGGGTCACCGCTCTTTCCGTCCTGATTTCCTTCTCCTGCATGCTCACCACCGAGACCGCGGCCGCCAGTGGCGTCACGCTTCCGGCGCTGAGCATGCCCCGATTCTCCCTGTCCGGCCTGATGGGCTGGGCCGGTACGTCCCCGCTGGACACCCCCGACCAGCAGGGCGGCACCGCCCGAGGCAAGGGCCACCAGGCCTCCGCCGACGACACCAGCGAGGAAGGCGGCGCCGGCCGCAAGCCCGGCAAGGGCAAGGGCGAACTGGATCCGTACAAGCGGTTCACCGACCAGCCCGAAACGGCCACGACCGGCAAGGCCAAGGGAACGGCGAAGAGCTTCGACGCCCGGACCAGCAAGCGGGACGCCAAGAAGTCCACGGCCACGTCGGACCACTACGTCAACGCCGACGGCTCCACCACCGTCCGCCACTTCTCCGGCCGGGCCAACTTCAAGGACGCCGACGGCGCCTGGAAGCAGATCGACACCGCGCTGGTCGCGGACAAGGACGGCCGGCTCCAGGAGCGCGCCAACTCGCTCGACGTCGAGTTCGCCCCGAACGCCGCCGACCAGCAGCTCGCCTCCATCGACTTCGGCTCCGGCCGCTCCCTCGCCTACGCGCTGAGCGGCGCCGCGAAGGCCACGCCCACCGTGGCGGCCAACGGCACCACGACCTACGCCGGCGTACTGCCCGACACCGACGTGGAGCTGGTACCCCTCAGCGAGGGCTTCAAGGAGAACCTCGTCCTGAGGTCCCCGAAGGCGGCGAACTCCTGGACCTTCCTCCTGGACGCCAAGGGACTGACGCCGCGGATCGCGGCCGACGGAGACGTGGAGTTCACCGACGCCGACGGCAAGGTGACCGCCACCATCCCGCACGCGTTCATGGAAGACTCCAAGATCGACCCGCGCTCGGGCGACGCCGCCCAGTCCCGGGCCGTCACCTACGAGCTGATCGAGGCGGACGGCAAGCCGGCCCTGCGGATGACCGCGGACCGCGCCTGGCTGGACGCCCCCGAGCGGGTCTACCCCGTGACCGTCGACCCGACCGTCACCTCCAGCAACTCCACGTACAGCCAGAACACGATCGGCGGTGACCACTCCACCGAGAACCAGATCAAGGTCGGCTCGTACGACTCCGGCACCAACAAGGCGAACTCGTTCCTGCAGTTCTCCTCGCTGGGCAGCACGCTCGCCGGTCAGCGGGTCACCGCCGCCACGCTGAACGTGTACGCGCTCTGGTCCTCGACCTGCACCGCGTCGTCGTTCTCCGTCAACCACATCACGCAGTCGTGGACGCCCTCCGGCGTCACGAGCTACCCGGGCCCGAGCTACGGCACGGCCATCGGGTCGGCCACGCCCGCGCCGGGCGCCTCCTGCTCCAACACGACCGGCGCCACCAACGTCGGCGTGAAGATGGCGGTGCCGCTCCAGACCGCCTGGTTCGACCAGGTGGCCCTCGGCGGCGCCAACCACGGCCTGGCGCTGACCGCGCCGACCGGCGACGCGCTGCACTGGAAGAAGTTCCACTCCGACAACTCGGCGACCTCCGGATGGCGGCCGGCCCTGGAACTGACCTACTCGCCCAACACCAAGCCGCAGGTCGACGCCCAGTACCCGCCGGAGAACTTCCAGGCGCACACCCTCCAGCCGGAGCTGCTCGTCAACGCGAGCGACGCCGACAACTGGCCCGGGGCGCTGTCGTACTCCTTCGAGGTGTACGACGCCGACAGCACCAGCACGACCGCCGTCGCCACGTCCGGTCTGACGGCCGACCGTGGCTGGAAGGTCCCGGCGGGCAAGCTCAGCTGGAGCAAGAACTACAACTGGTACGTGAGCGTCACCGACGGATACGACTCGGTGATGTACTCGGCGAGCCGCTTCTCCACCGCGGTGCCGCAGCCGCCCGTCACCTCGCGCCTGGCCCAGAACAACGACGGCCACGAGTTCGACCCGTCGGACGGCAACTACACCACCGACGACACCGACGCGGACGTCCCCGTCGTCGGCCCGTCCCTGCAGATCGACCGCTCGTACAACAGCATCGACCCGCGGATCGACAGCGCCTTCGGCGCCGGCTGGTCCACGGTCGTCGACATGAAGGCGGCCGAGACCAAGGACGGCGCCGGTACGGTCACCAGCGTCGCGATCACCTACCCGGGCGGTGAGCAGGTCGCCTTCGGCCGCAACACCGACGGGAGCTTCGTGCCCCCGCTGGGCCGCTACGCCCGCCTGGAAACGGTCAGCGGCGGCTACAAGCTGACCGACAAGGACTTCACGGCCTACTCCTTCACGCAGGCGACCGCGAAGACCGGTGTCTACGCGATCTCCGGCATCGTGGACTTCGCGGGCCGCGGCGAGACGTTCACGTACAACGCCTCCAAGCAGCTGACGAAGATCACCAACACCACGGCCGGCCGTTCGCTCGGTCTGACCTGGGCCACTCCGGCCGGGGCCACCGTCCCGCACGTGGACACCGTGTACACCGACCCGTCGGTGCTGATCGAGCCGAACACCGCCCAGACGTGGAAGTACACCTACACCGGCGACCAGCTCGCCACGGTGTGCCCGCCCGCAGACTGGTCCAAGTGCACGCAGTACACGTACGCCACCGGCAACCACCACCGCACCACGGTCCTGGACGCCGACCCGTACGCGTACTGGCGGCTCGGCGAGGCCTCGGGCGCGACCGTCACCAAGGACACGGTCGACACCAACCAGGGCAAGTACAACGCCCTGTACCGCAACGTGACCCTGGGCAGCAGCGGTCTGCTGGCCGGCTCCACCCAGAAGACGGCCACCTTCAACGGCACGACCTCGTACGTCGAGATGCCGAGCGCCCCCGGCGCCACGCCCTAGTACACGACGATCTCGCTGTGGTTCAAGACCACCCAGGCCGGCGGCGTCCTCTTCTACTACGGTGACAAGCCGCTGAGCATCACCGACCCGGTCGCCAACACCTGGTACAACACCCCGGCGCTCTACGTGGGCACCGACGGCAAACTGCGCGGCTGCCTGGCCACCGGCAGCTGCACCACGACGATCACCTCGGCCGCCTCCGTCAACGACGGACAGTGGCACCAGGCGACCCTCACCGGTGCGGGCACCATCCAGACCCTTTACCTGGACGGCGTCTCGCAGGGCACCAAGTCCGGCCAGATCAAGGACTGGAACACCCCGTACATCTCCCTGGGTGCGGGCGTGAACAACCGCAACTGGCCCGCGATGAACGCGAACGACCAGCTCGGCCACTTCTCCGGCCAGCTGGCCGAGGCCGCGATCTACACCGAGCCCCTCACCCCCGAGGTCATCGGGGCCCAGTACCAGGCCGCCAAGCGGTCCGCCGGTCTGCTGCAGAAGATCACCACCCCGGGCGGCAAGACCCAGGCGTCCGTCACCTACGGCACCACCGACGACCTGGTCCAGCAGGCCACCGACGGCAACGGCGGCACCTGGAAGCTCAACCCGGCCACCGTCACCGGCTCCTCGCAGGTCTACCGCTCGGCCGTCATGGGCTCCGCCCCCGGCGGCTACTGGCGCCTGGACGACACGCAGGGCGCGGCGCAGGCGGCCAACGAGCTGCACACCGGCTTCGGCACGTACAACACCGTCACGCAGGGCGTGGCGGGACCGTTCGGTGCCGGTGACGTGAGCGCGGCGCAGTTCAACGGCACCAGCTCCTTCGTGGAACTGCCCTACGGGCCGCTGCACGCGAAGGCGGACCGCTCGGTCGAGCTGTGGTTCAAGACCACCAAGCCCGGCGTCATCATGAGCGACCAGTCCAAGGCGCCCAACGACCCGGCGGGAGTGAGCGGCTCCTGGAGCGACATGCTCTACGTCGGAGCGGACGGCAAGCTGCGCGGCCACTGGTGGAGCAGTACCTGCAACGGCAACGCGAACGTGGCGTCCACGGCGACCGTCACCGACAACGCCTGGCACCACGCGGTCCTCTCGGCCGCCGGCACCACGCAGACGCTCTACCTCGACGGCGCCAAGCAGAGCACCTGCACCGGCGCCCCGGACGACCAGACGACGTCGCGGACGTTCGTCGGAGCCGGCTTCAGCAAGTGGACCAGCTCACCCGGTGACGTCAGCTTCTTCACCGGCTCCATCGCCGAGGTCGCCGTCCACTCCAAGGGCCTGAGCGACGCCGAGGTCGGCCAGCACTGGTCCGCCTACAAGGCGTCCTCCGGTGTCGCCCCGGTGCGTACGGTCACCCTGACCGACCCCACCAACAAGACGCTGACGTACGTGTACGACGCCGAGCTGGGCAACCGCATGCTCGCCACGGTCGGCACCGACGGCAAGCGGACCACCTACGGCTACGACACGGCGGGCTTCCTGCACACCGTGACCGACGCCAACGGCAACCGCAGCGTCACCGGCCACGACATCCGCGGCAACACGGTCTCCCAGACCGTCTGCCAGGACACGGCCGCCAACAAGTGCTCCACGGCGTACTACAGCTACTACCCGGACGCCACCACGGCGTTCCCGCCGATGGACCTGCGCAACGACCTGCTCCTCACCGAGCGCGACGGCCGTTCCGCGAGCCCCACGGACAACACCTATCTCACCAGCTACACCTACGACACGGGCGGCAAGCTCACCGCGGTGACCACCCCGCCGGTGCCCGGCTTCCCGAACGGCCGCACCGCCAGCACCACCTACACCACGGCCACCACCCCGGCGGCCGAGGGCGGCACCGCCGTGACCCCGGCCGGCCTGGTCAGCCAGGTCACGACGGCCGGCGGCAAGAAGACCACGTACAGCTACTTCGCCAACGGTGACCTCGCGGAGATCACCGACGCCAACGGCGCCAAGGCGAAGGTCACGTACGACAACCTCGGCCGGCAGCTGACCCGGACCGAGATATCCGACGCCAACCCGGCCGGACTCGTCACGTCCCAGACGTACGACAAGAACGACCAGGTCCTCACCGAAACCGGCCCCGCGGTCACCAACCGGGTCACCGGCGCGGTGCACCAGGCCAGGACCACCACCGGGTTCGACGCGGACGGCAACATCCTGTCCCAGACGGTCTCGGACGTCACCGGCGGCGACGCGGCGCGTACGACGACCATGACGTACGACCCGTACAACCGCCTCGCGGGCCGCACGGACCCGGGCGGCGACACCACGTCGTTCGAGTACGACGGCTACGGCAACAAGGTCAAGGAGACGGACCCCGCGGGGAACGTCAACACCTACACCTTCGACGGCGAGAACCGCCCGCTCACCACCAGCCTCCTGAACCACACCGGCGACCCGAACAACCCCTCGTCACCGGCCACCCTGGTCCAGGAGTCGCGGGCCTACGACCCCGCCGGCCGCCTCGCGTCGATCACCGACTCGATGGGCTGGGTGACGGCGTACACCTACACCGACGACGGCCTGTCGGCCACCGTGGTCCGCAAGGACCCGCAGACCGGCAAGTCCTTCACGCAGCAGGCCAACACCTACGACGCCGCCGGAAACCTCATCCAGCAGGTGACCAACGACGGCAAGACCACGACCGCCTTCACGGTGGACGCGGCCGACCGCACGACGAAGTCGGTACTGGACCCGGCCGGGCTCGCCCGGACGACGACGGTCTCCTACGACCCGGACGACAACGTCGTGACGGAGACGGAGAAGGACCCGGCGACGGGTGACGTCTCCACGTCCGACACCCGCTACGACCAGCTCGGCAACGTCACGGGCAAGACCGTCCACGACGGCACGACGGCCCCGGTGGCCCGGTGGAAGCTGGCCGAGAGCGCCGGCACGACCGCCGACGACTCCTCCGGTGGCACCAACAAGGTCACTCTGACCAGTGGGGTGACCCGTTCCACGGAACAGGGCGGATCCGCGGTCTTCGGCGGCACGTCGAGCAGCTACGGCAAGACGTCCGGCCCCGTCGTGAACACCAACGGCGGCTTCTCCGTCGGGGCGTGGGTACGACTGGACGACACCACCGCGAACCACACCTTCCTGTCCCAGGACGCGGTGTACGGCAACGGCTTCCAGCTCTACTACTCCACCGCGTTCGGCTGGACGTTCAACCGGCCGAACAAGGACGAGTCCGGACTGACCCTGACCCGGGCCGTCTCCGGCACCGCCGCGGTGACGGCAGGAACCTGGACCCACCTCTTCGGCATGTACGACGCGGAGGCGGGCAAGATCCGTCTCTACGTCAACGGGACGCTCGCCCAGGAGACCGCGTTCACCGAACCCTGGGAGGCCACGGGGCCGCTGCAGATCGGACGCCGCAAGGCGGCCGGCTCCTACGGCGAGTACCACAAGGGCGCCCTCAGCGACGTCCAGGTCTACGGCGAGGCACTGACCGCGGCGCAGGTCTCCGCGGTCAAGGGCGGCACGCTCCCGGCAGCGGGCAGCGCCGTCCGCACCAACACCTGGAAGCTGGACCAGCGCGGTCTGCCGCTGTCGATGACCGATGCCAACGGCAGCACCACCGACTACGGCTACGACGAGGCGGGCCAGCAGACCACGGTCACCGAGCCGACCGTCAGCGCGGAGCAGAACGGCGGGACCCCGGTCTCCGTCCGTCCCGTGTCGATGACCGGCTACAACACCTTCAGCGAGCCGACCGAGTCCTCCGACCCGCTCGGCAACGTCGTGGTCACCGCGTACGACGCCGAGGGCCAGGAGTCCTCGACGACCTCGCCGAACTACACGGCGCCGGGAGCCTCGACCCCGATCACCGCCACGAGCTGGAACGAGTACAACAAGCTCGGCCAGGTCACGGCGGAGATCGACCCCCTGGGTGCCCGCAGGACCTACACCTACACCCAGCTGGGCGACCTGGCCTCGGTCACCGACCCGGGCGGCGGTACGACCAAGTACGTCTACGACACCAACGGCGACCAGCTCTCGGCCACCCGGCCGAACGGCGCCCGCGAAGAGACGACCTGGGACTACCTGGAACGACCGCTGACGAGCACGGACATCGAGCGTCAGCCGACGCAGCGTGCCTACACGGCGATCAACGAGTACGACGCGCCGGGCGGCAACCTGTCCCGGACCGTGAGCCCGACAGGTATCACGCAGTCCTACAAGTACAACAACGTGGGCGAGGTCACCGAGGCGACCGACGGCACGGGTGCCAAGTCCAGCTTCACCTACACCATGGACGGTCAGGTCCTCACCGCGACGGACCCGGACGGCACCAGCTCCAAGAACACGTACGACGGCTTCGGCCAGCTCACCACGTCGAGCGACCTGGACACGAACGGAACGGTGCTGCGCAGCAGCAGCTCCGCGTACGACCGGGCGGGCAACCCGGTGTCTCTCACCGACGCCCGGGGTCACACCACCACCTTCACCAGCGACGCGACCGGCCTGATCACCAAGGCGGTCCAGCCGGTCTCGGCGACCGAGTCGATCACCACGACCTTCGGCTACGACGCGGCGGGCAACCGGACGCGCTTCACCGACGGCCGGGGTAACCCGTTCCTCACGACATACAACACGTGGGGTATGCCGGAATCGGTCATCGAGCCCTCCACCCCGACCCACCCGAACGCGGCGGACCGCACCTTCACCACGGTGTACGACGGCGCGGGACGGCCCAAGGAGCAGCGCTCCCCGGGCGGCGTGGTCGCCAGCAACGAGTACGACGTCAAGGGCCGGCTGATCACTCAGTCCGGTACGGGCGCGGAAGTCTCCACCATCTCCCGCACCTACGACTACGACGCCGACGACCGCATCACGGCCGTCGCGGGCACGGGTACCGACAAGAACACCTTCGCCTACGACGACCGCGGTCTGCTGCTGTCCGCGGCAGGGCCCTCGGGAGCCTCCTCCTTCGCCTGGAACGGCGACGGGGCGATGACCTCCAGGACGGACGCGTCCGGCACGTCGAGCTTCGGCTACGACACCGCCGGCCGGCTGAAGACGGTCAACGACGGTGCCACGGGCGGCACGCTGACCTACGGCTACAACGTCAACAGCGACGTCACGTCGATCGACTACGGCACCGGCAAGGCGAAGCGCTCGTACACGTACGACGCCCTGCAGCGGGTCACGAACGACAAGCTGACCTCGCCCTCGGGCACGCAGCTGTCGTCCATCACCTACGGCTGGGACGAGAACGGCAACGAGACGTCGAAGACGACGGCGGGTCTCGCGGGTTCGTCCGCGAACACCTACACGTACGACTGGGCGAACCGGCTGTCCTCCTGGAACAACGGGACGGCGACGGAGGTCTACGGCTACGACGGGGCGGGCAACCGCACGCGCGTCGGCGGTGACACGTACACCTACGACGCCCGCAACCGGCTCACGTCAGACGGGCACAGCACGTACGCGTACACCGCGCGCGGCACGATGAGCTCGGTCGTCGACGAGGGCAGCAGGACGACCTCGATCAAGGCCGACGCCTTCAACCGCGTGATCAACGAGGGCGACCGTACGTACGCGTACGACGGCCTCGACCGGGTGCTGAGCGCGAGCAACCCGACCTCGGGTCCGCTGTTCACGCTCCAGTACAGCGGCACCGGCAACGACGTCGCATCGGACGGCCTGGCGACCTACAGCCGTGACACGGACGGGTCGCTGGTCGGAATCAAGACGGGGGTGTCGTCGGTCCTGGCACTGACGGACCTCCACACCGACGTGGTGGGGCAGTTCACCGCCACGGGCGAGGCACTGACCGGTTCGACGACGTACTCGCCGTTCGGCAAGGTCGTCTCGACCCAGGGCATGGCCGGCCAGCTGGGTTACCAGTCGGGCTGGACGGACCCGGAGACGTCCAAGGTCAACATGGCCGCGCGGTGGTACTCGCCGCAGACGGGCCAGTTCAACAGCCGTGACACGGTCGCCCAGAACCCGCTCCCGGCCTCGGTGACCGCGAACAGCTACGCGTACGCCAACGCCAACCCGATGACCGTCACCGACCCGACGGGTCACTGGGGTGACTGGTTCAAGAAGATCGCCAAGAAGGTCACGCAGAAGGTCACGCACACCGTCTCGACGGCCTGGCACGCGACGGTCGCGACCGTCCAGAAGGCCGCCGTGGTGGTCAAGCAGGCCGCGCGGCAGGTCAAGGCAGCGGTCAAGAAGACCGTCTACCGGACGTACCGGGCGGTCAAGAAGACCGTGCGCTACGTCAACGACAGCGTCCGGAAGGTCAAGAGATACGTCAAACGGACGTACAAGGCCGTGAAGAAGGTCGCCCACAAGGTCGTCAAGCACGTCAAGAAGCAGGTCAAGAAGGTCGCCAAGGCCGTCAAGCACGTGGCGAAGAAGGTGGTCAAGGCAGCCAAGAAGGTCGGCACAGCCGTCAAGAAGGCAGCCAAGGCCACAGCCAACTTCGTCAAACAACACGCCTCGACGATCGCCGCGGTGGCGGTCGGAGTCGCGGTCTTCGCGGGATGCACGGCCATCACGGCCGGCGTCGGCGCGATCGGCTGCGCGGCCCTCGCGGGCGCCGCGGCCAACGGCGTCGGCTACATGATGAGCGACGGCCCCAAGACCCTGGGCGGCTTCGCCATGGCGGTCGGCGTGGGCGCCGTGACCGGTGCCCTCGGTGGCGCGGCGGGCGGTCTCGCCGCGGGCGCGGTGGGCCGTCTGCTCGCCGGTGTCGGCGGCAAGGCGCTCCAGGGTGGTGTCATGGGCGCTGCGGGCGGCGCCGCGGAAGGCGCAGTCGGCTACGGCGTCTCCTGCGTCAGCAGCAGGGAGGGCTGCAGCGTCGGCGGCGCGGCCACGGCCACGGCCGTGGGCGCGGCGACAGGCGGCGTCTTCGGTGCGGCGGCCGGCAAGTGGGGCCCCAAGTCGAAGCAGCAGCGGCAAGCGGACGACTCGCCGGGCGCTCCGCGCCCGACCCAGTGCCGCGTGCCGACTCCGCACAGCTTCACCGGCGCGACGGCCGTTCTGCTGGCCAACGGCATGACGAAGCCGATCTCGGAGGTCAAGGCCGGGGACTACGTCCTGACGGCAGAGCCCGGCAAGAAGGAGAAGGAGAAGCACCGGGTCAAGGAAGTGATCGTCACCAAGACCGACCGTGACTACGTCGATGTCGTCGTAGCCACGAAGGACGGTCCGAAGACGATCCAGACCACCAAGCACCACCAGTTCTACGAGGCCACGCAGAACGCCTGGACCCAGGCCGGCGACCTCAAGGCCGGCCAGCAGGTCCAGAACGGCGACGGTGTACCGACAGCCATCGTCGAGGTCAAGTCGTACACGGCGGAGCGCGTCACCTACGACCTCAGCGTCGAGGGTCTGCACACGTACCATGTGCTCGCCGGCAATACGCCAGTCCTGGTCCACAATGACGATCCGCTGCCCACGCAGGTGGCGGGACGGAATCAGCCGCTGACCAACAAGCAGGCGATCGACTTGGCGAAGTACCTCAAGTACACGAAGACCAACTTCAAGATGCGTGGCCAGCTGGTGTTCACCGACAAGAAGAAGAAGACCTACATCACTCAGGACATCGGAAACGGGGACGGCTCCCACAACGGCGGAACGTGGAAGATTGCAGATTCGGTTGAGGCACTCGGCCAGAAAACTACCCGTACCGCCACCACTGACGCCCTCCTGACCCCGATTGGTTGCTGATGGACAACGACGTGGATACCGATCCGGATTTCCCCTATTGGGGCATCGACATGCCTGGACTCCGTGAGCGCCAGGCCTTCGATGTGGCCGATCTGATTCGGCAATCGGATGCGGACATTGTGCCAACTCTGGTCAATCCGAAGCTGTGGCTGACCCTCCACTTGGACCGGGAAACCGTTGAAGCGATGCGCGATGCTCTGATGTCGACAGAGCAAACCATCGTTACGGCGTCGTTGACCGAGAGCCTCGACGAGTGGCTGGAATGGTCTGCGGACGTTTCATGAGCTGACTGAGTGAATGACCCCTGGAAACGCCCCGCCGAGAAATCGGCGGGGCGTTTCGTCGTCCGTCCCGCGGGGCCGGGCGGGTTGCCCGGACAAAGGCCACGAGTGCCAGGAGCGACGCGCCCGCGACCGCCAGGCCCGGGACGAGGCCCGGGGGGCGGAAGGTGCACGCGATGACCGCGGTGTGCCCGTCCAGGGGGATCGCCACCAGGCCCAGGCGGGCGGCGGCCGGGCGGCCGTTGCAGGTCCAGCCTGCGATCGCCGGGGCCGCGAGGACCGCCGTGCCCGTGGTGTTCGGCGGGAGCTCCGCGCGGATGCCCGAAGAGGTGACCCGCAGCGAGGTCGCCGCCGATGCGCGCAAGGCCGCCACCGCCGCCTCCAGGCGGGGGCGGTCCAGGCAGGAGAGTTCCCAGTGGGTCGGGGCGGGGGCGTCGAAGACCAGCTGCGAGGGGCGGCCCTGCGAGACGCCCATCGGCTGCAGGGCCGCCCTGTTGCGCGGCGGGTTGGCGTTCAGGCGGAAGGAGGGGCCGTCCGCGAGGCGGGCCGTCGCGTTGTACTCCGGGGCCCAGAGGAAGGCCTCCGTGCCCGCGCGGCAGACGCCGGGGGAGACCGGGGCCTCGTAGACCCGCGCGCCCAGCAGCAGCTCCTGGTTGGCGAAGGGCGATGCCCCATAGGCCGGTTCCGGCCCGGGCGGGCGGACCGTGACCAGCGGTGGGACCTCCGCGCGGGCGATCGTGCCGTCCGGCCGCAGGCGGGCGCCTACCGAGAAGACGGCGTCCGTCACCGGGTTGTCCAGGCTCTGTACGTTGCGGCCCCGCGAGGTCCAGCCCGCCCCGAGGGCCATCATGGTCCGCGTGAACAGGTCCGGGGTGTGGCTGCTGTAGTACGCGCCGCCCTCCCCGCCCAGCAGCATCGGGTCGTTGCCCGTCAGCGCCGGCCGCCCCGCGTCCGTGCGGTACGCGGGCCAGCCCCCGGCCGCCTCCAGGGCCCCGGCGCGTGCGGTGTGCGCCGCGCCCCACACCGGGTAGTCGTCCAGCCCCGCCAGCTTGCCCCGCTGTCCGTGGGCGGTGGTCGCCGCCGCCTGGGCGACCAGGACCAGCGCGAGTACGGCCACCGCCGGCAGGACCAGGCGCCGGTGGCGCAGCGCCCACCAGGCCGCGCCCGCCGGCGCCAGGCCGCCGCCGAAGAGGGCGAGCCCCCACGGGGTCGCGAGCCCGCTCCCGCTCGCCGCGAGCAGTACGGCCGCCAGCACCGCCGCGCCGCCCGCCAGTGCCCACGGCCGCGGCGGGCCGGCCGACGTCAGCCCCGCCCAGGCGGCCATCACCACGATCCCGGCCAGCACGAAGGTCTGCCGGTACGGGCTGCCGTTGGGCGTCGCGAAGAGGTGCCAGGCCAGGTGCGTCGGCATCCATTGGAAGGACAGCAGCACCAGCAGGACCAGCCCCGTCCACAGCAGCCGCTCCCGCCCCGCCACCGTCCGGTGGAAGGGCAGGGCCGCCGCGAGCAGCAGGGCCCCGGTGCCGATGAACAGGGCGGGGGAGGAGAAGGAGTAGGTGGCGGGCAGCAGCCGGGCCAGCAGGTCCTCGGTCGCCACCGGCACGAACGGCTTGAACCACCCCGGGTAGGCCTGCTTCGAGCTGAGGAAGAGGGGGAGGAGCACCGGCATCGACAGGGCGACGCCCAACACCGTGGTCAGGGCCGCCCGCGCCAGGGCCCGTAGCGACCGGGCCGTGCCCGAGCGGATCAGCAGCAGTCGGACCAGCAGCACCAGGACCGCGCCCAGCGTCGCCATGTAGGCGGTGTAGAAGTTCGCCGTCCAGCAGAGCGCCACCACCACGACGGCCGCCACCGGCCGGCGCGCGCGCAGCGCCCACTCACCCGTCAGACACAGGAGCGGGAAGGCGATCAGTCCGTCCAGCCACATCGGGTTGTACGAGGCCTCGATCACCGACCAGCCGCACAGCGCGTACGAGGCCCCGAGCAGCCCCGCCGCCCACGCCGGCCCGCGCCGCTGCGTGCGCAGCAGCCAGGCCATCGCCGCCGCCGCGGCCGCCGTCTTGAGCACGGTGACCACGTACACCGCGAGGTCGATGTCCTGGCGCGGGAACAGCCCCACCAGGACGGCGAACGGGCTGGCCAGGTAGGTCCCGAAGTCGGGCAGGAAGCTGGTCCCGTACCCGGACTGCCAGTTCAGCAGCAGCCCGCCCCCGGCGCGCCCGTGCAGCAGGTCCCACAGGTGCGCGTGGAAGGGCACGAACTGGTTGCCGAGGTCGTTGATGCTGCGGTGGCGCGGCCCGTACGGGAAGACGCGCGCCACGGCGTCTCCGGCGCACACGGCCACCACCGTGACCAGGGCGGCGAGCGCCGAGCCGAGCAGACCGGGGCGGCGCGGGGAGCGGTGCGGTGTCGACATGGTGGGCCGACCCTGGCACTCCCGGTGGGCCGAAGGGTGGCCATCGGTGGACGCGAACCCCAACACCCTCGGAATCGTTGGTCGAACCGGTGGCTCTGATCACCTCGACTGCATAACATCGATCACCGCACGGCCCTTGTGCACCGAAGCACAATCTCCCGGCCCTGGAGGCTCCTTTGCACCGTCGCACAGCGCTCTCCGTTTCCGCCGCCCTGCTCCTGGCGGCCCCTCTGCTGTCCGCGTGCTCGGGCGAAGCCCGCCCCGGCACCGCGGCCGTGATCGGCGGCGAACGGATCACCACCTCCGCGCTCCAGGCCCAGGTGAACGACGTCCGCACCGCGCAGAACCGCTCCGACCACGCGGCCGAGCTCATCGCGGCCGTCCCGCAGCTCGACCGGGTCAAGCTCAGCACCATGCTGCAGAGCCGGATCCTCGACCGGATGGCGAAGGACGCCGGCCTCGAGGTCACCCCCAAGGAGCTCCAGGAGGCCCGCAAGGCCTACGACGAGGGCAACCGCGGGGCCGCGGCGTTCGAGGAGGCGATCTTGCAGAAGGCCGCCGTCGCCCCCGACCAGATCGAGCGCTGGGTCCGCGACCAGGTGCTCTTCGAGAAGCTGAACGCCAAGTTCGGCGAGGGCAAGCTCGCCGAGCCCGCCGCGAAGGCCGCGGCCGCGCTCGGCATCGAGGTCAACCCGCGCTACGGCGTCTGGGACCCCCAGCGGGTCACCCTCGGCGAGCACTCCACCCCGTGGATCACCCAGGTCACCCGGCCCGAGCAGCCCCCGGCCGGCGCCTAGGCCGGGGGAGGTAGGTTCGGAGGGTGACTGACGACGTGTCCTCCGAGCCCACCGGCCGCATCGTGCTGCTGACCACGAGCCACCGGGTCGCCCCCGGCATGCTGTCCTGGCCGGCCTGGCAGACCCTGCACGCCGCGGACCGGGTGCTGTGCGCCGACCCGGGCCACGTCCAGCTCCCGTACCTGCGCGAGGCGGGCGTCGACGTGGCGCTGGAGACCCCCGACGCCCAGGCGCTGATCGAGGAGTGCGCCGGCGGGCACACGGTCGTCGTCCTGCTGAGCGGCGAGGGAGACCGGCGGCTCACGGACGGGCTGGCCCGCTTCGCCGGCTCGGGCCGGGTCGCCGTACCGGACCTGGAGCTGCTGCCGGGCTCGTACGACCTGCCGGGCGCACGCCTGCTCGACCTCGTCCAGGTCATGGACCGGGTCCGGCGCGAATGCCCCTGGACCTCGGAGCAGACGCACGAGGGACTGGCGAAGTACGCCATCGAAGAGGCCTACGAGCTGGTCGAGGCCATCGAGGCCGGGGACCGCGAAGAACTGCGCGAGGAACTCGGGGACGTCCTGCTCCAGGTGGTCTTCCACGCGCGCATCGCGGAGGAGGGCGGCCCCGGTGAAGAGGACGAGCCGTTCTCCATCGACGACGTGGCCGGGGCCCTCGTCGAGAAGCTGATCCACCGCCACCCGCACGTCTTCGGCGACGCGACCGCGGAAACCCCGGAGGACGTGAACGCACACTGGCAGCGCACCAAGCAGGTGGAGAAGCAGCGGGAGTCGGTGACCGACGGGATCCCGCTCGGCCAGCCCGGTCTCGCGCTCGCGGCCAAGCTGGCGGGCCGCGCCCGTGCGGGGGAGGTGCCCGTGGAACTGCCCCGCGGAGAGGGCGTCGGGTACGAACTGCTGGACCTGGCGGCGCGTGCCGAGGCGGCGGGGACCGACCCCGAGACCGCGCTGCGCGCGGCGGCCCGGACCTACCGGGACGCGATCCGTGCGGCCGAGGGCGTCGGAGAGTAGCCCTCAGCGGCGGGAGGCCGCGACTGCGTCAGGCGGCGATGTTTTCAATACCCGCGGGGCGCGCGGCCCGACGGGTTGTGCCAGTGCGGGTCCGGGCGGTTCAGGAACCATTCGCCGAAGCCCATCGGCCGGTTCCCCTGGTCCGGGCCCTTGCCACCGGCAGGTACGGAGTCGTGGAAGATCCGGTCCGGGAGCGCGCCGAGCCCCTCCAGGAGCTCCGAGGTCTCCCGAATGAACTGCGGCGGACCGCTGAGGTAGACGTCCTGGTCGGGCCAGAGCCCGCGGTTGCTGAGCGCGGTCGCCAGCCGGTCGGTGGCCTGGTTGCGGTGCTGACCGGGGGCGGGGGTGATGTACGTGACGCTCAGCCAGGCCAGGGAGGCCGCGTACTCGTCGATCAGTGGGCGGTCGTAGAGGTGGGCGGCGTCCCGCGCGACCACGAAGAGCCGTACGTCCTGATCGGGAGGGTGGTCCGCCAGGTCCTCCAGCATGGCGCGGACCGGTGCCCAGCCGGTGCCGGCGGCTATGAAGCTGACCGGGCGGTCCTCGCGGCGGAAGGTCATCTGCCCGCCGGCCGCACCGAGCCGCAGCACGTCCCCGGGCTGCGTCTCACGGATCAGGGCGGTGCTGAGGCGGCCCCCCTCGATCCGGCTGACGTGCAGGTCGAGCGTCCCGTCGGCGCGGGGCGCGTTCCCCAGGGAGTACGTGCGCCAGGTCGTCGGCACCCGGTCGCTGCTCACGCTCGCGTACTGGCCGGGGAGATGGGGGAAGGGGGCGTGCGGGCGGAGGGTGAGGACGCCGATGTCCTGTCCGTACAGCAGGTGGCGTACGACCTCCGCGTCCCACCAGGGCGGGTCCTCGCTGTCGGCGGCGCCGGCCATCATCGCGTCGGCGATCACCTGGTACGCCTCTGACCAGGCCTTCTCGGCCTGGGGGTGCCAGGCGGACCCGGAGGCTTCGGCGAGCGCGGCGATGAGGCTCGTGCCCACGGCCGCGTAGTGCTCGGGCCCCGCCAGGAACTTGCGGTGGTCGCGGCCGAGGTCGCGGAGATAGGGGACGAGCGTTTCGTTCTCCAGGTGGGCGATCACATGGGTGAGCGCGGCGAAGAGCCGGTCCCGCTGTCGTTCCATGTCTTCGAAGGAGGCCGGGAAGAGCTCACGGACTCCGGGGTTGTGCCAGAAGAGGTGGGAGTAGAAGAACTTGACCGCGTGCTCGGCCCGTCTCTCCACCACCGCGAAGCTGCTTTTCAAGATCCTCACATCCACAAAACCGAAAGTAGGAACGCCGGAGAACGTGAGGTCAAGCCAGGGCCGATCTACGGACAGCCGCGATAAATGGTCCATATGGGGTGATGGGCGGCGGGCGGGATACGGTCTCCGGGTGCACGAGCAGACCCCCGCAGCCCCCGAAGAGACCGCCGCCGACCCGTCCGTGGAAGGATCCACGGGCGGATCCACGGGCGGATCCGCAACCGGATCCCCCACCGGATCCGCCCCACCGCCGACCCTGTTCGACTGGGAGTTCGCGACCGACCCGTACCCGGCGTACGCCTGGTTGCGCGAGCACGCGCCCGTGCACCGCACCACGCTCCCCAGCGGGGTCGAGGCCTGGCTCGTCACCCGGTACGCCGACGCCCGCCAGGCCCTCGCCGACCAGCGGCTCAGCAAGAACCCGGCCCACCACGAAGGCTCCGCGCACGCCAAGGGCCGGACCGGGATCCCGGGCGAGCGCAAGGCCGAGCTGATGACCCACCTCCTCAACATCGACCCGCCGGACCACACCCGGCTGCGCCGCCTGGTGTCGAAGGCGTTCACCCCGCGCAGGGTCGCCGAGTTCACCCCGAGGGTGCAGGAGCTGACCGACCACCTCATCGACCGGTTCTGCGAGAAGGGGGAGGCCGACCTCATCCACGAGTTCGCCTTCCCGCTCCCCATCTACGCCATCTGCGAGATGCTCGGCGTACCGCGAGAGGACCAGGACGACTTCCGCGACTGGGCGGGCATGATGATCCGGCACGGCGGCGGTCCGCGCGGCGGGGTGGCGCGGTCCGTGAAGCAGATGCGCACCTATCTCGGGGACCTCATCCACCGCAAGCGCGACGACCTCGGCGACGACCTGATCTCCGATCTGATCCGGGCCAGCGACCACGGTGACCACCTGACCGAGGCCGAGGCCACCGCGATGGCCTTCATCCTGCTGTTCGCGGGGTTCGAAACCACGGTGAACCTGATCGGCAACGGGGTCCACTCCCTCTTCATGAACCCGGAGCAGCGCGAGCGCCTCCAGCGATCCCTCGCCGCCGGCGAGAGCGGCCTGCTGGCCACCGGAGTGGAGGAGCTGCTGCGCTACGACGGCCCCGTGGAGCTGGCCACCTGGCGGTTCGCCACCGAGCCCTTCGAGCTCTGCGGTCGGGGCATCGCGGCCGGCGATCCCGTACTGGTGGTCCTGGCGGCCGCCGACCGGGACCCCGAACGGTTCGACGAACCGGACACCCTGGACCTCTCCCGGGCCGACAATCAGCACCTCGGTTACGGGCACGGCATCCACTACTGCCTGGGCGCCCCGCTCGCGAGGCTCGAAGGGCAGACCGCGCTCGCGACCCTGCTGACGCGGCTGCCCGATCTGGAACTGGCCGTGGCTCCCGAGGAGCTGCGCTGGCGCGGCGGGCTCATCATGCGGGGGCTGCGGACGCTTCCGGTCCGCTTCACCGTCGAATCAAAGTCCCAAAACACCTGAAACCACCCTGACCGGAAGTCAGTTCGCTGCCCAAACTTGTGACTGGCGTTCGAAGGCCGCTAGGTTCTGCCGTTACCCCGCCGTTATGCGAAAGGTGCAGCCTCATGCGTTCCGGGAACGGCCGCCACAGACGCCCCCGACAAGTGCCCGCACTTGTCGTCACCGCCGGAGTCACCGGCACCGCACTCGCCCTGCCCCTGCTCGCCGCCACCGGCGCGAGCGCCGCGGAGACCTCGACTTGGGACAGGGTCGCCGAGTGTGAGAGCGGCGGTACATGGAGCGCCAACTTCGGCGGCGGCGCGTACGGCGGGCTGCAGTTCAGCCAGGAGCAGTGGAAGGGCGCCGGCGGGCTCGACTTCGCCGAGCGCGCCGACCTCGCCAGCCGCTCCCAGCAGATCGCCGTGGCCGAACGGGTCCTGGCCTCCCAGGGCCCCGTGGCGTGGCCGCTGTGCGCGGTGCAGGCCGGTCTGACGCAGGACGCGCCCGCCGCCGAGGTGAACCCGGGCCTGCCCGGTGGTTCCGCGTCCGCGACCCCCGCCCCGTCCCGCCCCGACGACTCCGTGCCCCACACGGGCTCGGGCACGTCCACGGACTTCGGGGCTCCGTCGCAGGGGGGCCCGACGTCCCCGCCGGCCTCGGTGCTGCCCGACTATCCGATCGGCGTGCCCGGCGAACTGCCCGTCATGCCCCCGCCGGACGCCCAGACGCCGCCTCCCGGCCTCCCGGGCGACCCGACGCCTCCCACGAGCCCGACGGACCCCGCCACTCCCGCACCGCCGTCCGCGGACGCGACCCTTCCGGTGGGCCCGACCCTTCCGGTGGCCCCGTCGTCTCCGGAGACCCCGTCAGGCCCTGGGACCCCGTCCGACCCTGGGAACGGGGCGAAGCCGACGAACCCGGGTAATTCGGAGAACCCGGCAAACCCGGTCAACCCGATTGATCCCACGGCCCCGACGGCTCCGGCCGCACCCGGCGAGTCCGCCTCCCCGACCGCTCCGGCGGCCCCCGGCGCGAGCGAGGGCGGCGGCAAGCACCGCGGCCCGGCCGCCGTCGAGACGCCCGCCGCGTCTGACGCCGCGTCGGAGCCGACGTACACCGTGAAGGCGGGCGACAGTCTGATCGCGATCGCGGACGCCAACGGAGTGAAGGGCGGCTGGAAGGGCCTCTACGAGGCCAACGAGCAGGTCATCGGCGACGACGCGGACCTGATCAAGCCCGGTCAGAACCTGGATCTAACGCATCAATAAGGACACTTGAGGCGCCCGGAACCAGCTGATTGTCCGTTTTCTGTAAGTGAGACATGTGTCTCTTCAGGTCAACTGGCGTGTCCGGCCCGGAGGGTTCCGCAAACCCCGCCCTCACCTGCGCAAACGCCCTTTCGGGGAGCGCAAGTAGGCACCGTTTCCCCCCGATGTCGCTCGTTGAACATCGGGGGGAGACCTGTCTACCTTCTGAATCGCCCGCCACCGCGGGCTCCTTCGACCGCATCGCCGAATCCTGCCGGCGGACGGAGGGAACACTCGTCGCGTAAAGCGCCGAAGGCAGGAGCGGGGGAACCAAGGTAGGCGCCGGGAAGGGCCGTTGAGAGACGGTCACGGAACCGGCTAGGGGTTAAGCCAAGCGCTAGGTCGCTCGGCCGGGCACTCACTCGCCCGAACCCGACAGCTCACCTCGTAGGCGTCGGTGAGGAGAACTCCATGCTGCTTTCGGGCAAGGGCAAGCACCGTCGCGGTTCCAAGGCCGTCCGCATCGTCACGCTCGCCGGTGTCGCCGGTGTCGCCGTCGCGGCTCCGCTGATGGCCGCGGGCACCGCCTCGGCCGCGACCGCTTCCGAGTGGGACCGCGTCGCCTCGTGCGAGTCCGGCGGCAACTGGTCCATCAACACGGGCAACGGCTACTACGGCGGCCTGCAGTTCTCGTCCTCCACGTGGGCCGCGTACGGCGGCAAGGCGTACGCCTCGCAGGCCAACCAGGCCTCCAAGTCGCAGCAGATAGCCATCGCCGAGAAGGTCCTCAAGGGCCAGGGCAAGGGCGCCTGGCCGCACTGCGGCGTCGGCCTGTCGAACTCCTCCTACACCGGCGGATCGGCGCAGGCACCCGCCAAGCCGAAGACGCAGCCGAAGCAGGAGAAGAAGACCGAGGCGAAGAAGGAGACCAAGCGCGTCGAGGCTCCGACCACCCGCTCCGAGCGTCCGGCCGCCGCCCCGAAGGCCGAGGCCCCCAAGACGGGCAACGGCTCCTACGCGGTCAAGTCCGGCGACACGCTGGGTGCGATCGCCGACGCGAACAACGTGTCCGGTGGCTGGGAGAAGCTCTTCGAGCTCAACAAGGACATCGTCACGGACGCCAACCTGATCTTCCCGGGCCAGAAGCTGAAGCTCAGCTGAAGCTCAGCTGAAGCTGAACCCCAGCTGAAACCTGTGAGAACGGTCGTGTCCGCTTTCGCGACACGCAGTAGTTCCACCGCGTAATTCCACCGCCCGGCGCGCAACCCCCTTCGCGCCGGGCGGTGCTGTGTGCGGGTGCCGACGGTCTGACGGGGCCTCCGAAAGGCCGATGATCAAGGGTCCTATGTCCTGTAAGAGGGGCATTCAGGCCCTTTTTCGTCCCAGCCCCCGGGCGGTCGGCCGGCCGAGTGCCCGGAGGCGGTTAGGCTCTAAGCGGCAAGGCCATCCCACGGCCTGACATGCCACCGCACACCCAGCGTCACATCCCAGAAGGAGATGCTCGTGCCGTCCATCGACGTCGTCGTAGCCCGGGAAATCCTGGACTCCCGAGGCAACCCCACGGTCGAGGTCGAGGTGGGCCTCGACGATGGCAGCACCGGCCGTGCTGCAGTCCCGTCCGGCGCCTCCACCGGAGCGTTCGAAGCCGTCGAGCTCCGTGACGGTGACCCCAACCGCTACATGGGCAAGGGCGTAGAGAAGGCCGTCCTCGCCGTCATCGAGCAGCTCGGCCCGGAGCTCGTCGGCTACGACGCCACCGAGCAGCGCCTGATCGACCAGGCGATGATCGACCTGGACGCCACCGAGAACAAGGGCTCCCTCGGCGCCAACGCCATCCTGGGCGTCTCCCTCGCCGTCGCGCACGCCGCGTCCGAGGCCTCGGACCTCCCGCTCTTCCGCTACCTCGGCGGCCCGAACGCGCACCTGCTGCCCGTTCCGATGATGAACATCCTGAACGGTGGGTCGCACGCCGACTCCAACGTCGACATCCAGGAGTTCATGATCGCCCCGATCGGCGCGGAGTCCTTCTCCGAGGCCCTTCGCTGGGGTGCCGAGGTCTACCACACCCTCAAGAAGGTCCTGCACACCAAGGGCCTCTCCACCGGTCTGGGCGACGAGGGCGGTTTCGCGCCGAACCTCGAGTCGAACCGCGCCGCGCTGGACCTCATCGTCGAGGCCATCAAGCAGGCCGGCTACGTCCCGGGCACCCAGATCGCGCTCGCGCTCGACGTCGCCGCGTCCGAGTTCTACAAGGACGGCAACTACGAGTTCGAGGGCAAGTCCCGCTCGGCCGCCGAGATGACCGACTACTACGCCGAGCTCGTCGAGGCGTACCCGCTCGTCTCCATCGAGGACCCGCTGTTCGAGGACGACTGGGCCGGCTGGAAGACCCTCACCGACCGCCTGGGCTCCAAGGTCCAGATCGTCGGCGACGACCTCTTCGTCACCAACCCCGAGCGTCTCGCCCGCGGCATCGAAGAGGGCTCGGCGAACGCCCTGCTCGTCAAGGTGAACCAGATCGGTTCGCTGACCGAGACCCTGGACGCCGTCGAGATGGCCCAGCGCAACGGTTTCAAGTGCATGATGTCGCACCGTTCCGGTGAGACCGAGGACGTCACCATCGCCGACCTCGCCGTCGCCGTGAACTGCGGCCAGATCAAGACCGGCGCCCCGGCCCGCTCGGACCGCGTCGCCAAGTACAACCAGCTCCTGCGCATCGAGGAGATCCTCGACGACGCGGCCGTGTACGCGGGTCGCTCCGCCTTCCCGCGCTTCAAGGGCTGATCAGTCCTTCAGGGCGCAAGCCTCCCTACGTCCCCGCACTCGGTCCCGTACCGTGTGCGGGGACGTAGTGCGTCGTGCGCATATAGGGGAGGCGGATCAATGGCCGGGAACCGGGACCGGTTCGCCACGTTCTCGACCGCGACCAGGCTCAAGCAGCTCGGTGAGCGGACCGCGGCGCACGTGTACCGCTCGCAGTCCCGCCGGCAGGTCCGCCGCAGCCGGCTCACCGGCCGGGCAGCCCTGCTGGTGCTCGTCCTCTGTACCCTGGTCGTCGCGCTCGCGTATCCGATGCGCCAGTACGTGTCCCAGCGCTCGGAGATCGCGAAGCAGCAGAAGGACGCCGTCGCCGCGCGGGACCGGCTGGAACGGCTGCGCGACGAGAAGGCCCGCTGGCAGGACAACGCGTACGCCGAGCAGCAGGCGCGCAAGCACCTGCACTTCGTCCGGCCGGGGGAGATCAGCTACATCATGACCGACCCCGGTGCCGGCGGCGCCGAGCAGCGCCGCGGCGGACAGGCCGCCACCGACCGGCCCTGGTACTCCAACGTCTGGGACGGCGTCGACAAGGCCGACCGCCCGGGCGACTGAGTCCCACCCATCCACGAGAACGAAAAGACTTCCTCCAGGCATGCAGACGCCCCCGCCCCAGACCGACCGGACCGAGCCGACCGCCGCCGACATCGAGGCGTTCGAACAGCAGCTCGGCCGCCCCCCGCGCGGGCTGCGCGCCATCGCGCACCGTTGCCCCTGCGGGCAGCCGGACGTGGTGGAGACCGCCCCGCGGCTCCCCGACGGCACCCCCTTCCCGACGCTGTACTACCTGACCTGCCCGCGGGCCGCCGGTGCGATCGGCACGCTGGAGGCCAACGGCGTGATGAAGGAGATGCAGGCCCGCCTCGCCGTGGACCCGGAGCTGGCCGACGCCTACCGGGCCGCGCACGAGGACTACATCACCCGCCGCGACGCCATCGAGGTGCTCCAGGGCTTCCCGAGCGCCGGCGGCATGCCGGACCGGGTGAAGTGCCTGCACGTGCTGGTCGGCCACTCCCTGGCCGCGGGCCCGGGCGTGAACCCGTTCGGTGACGAGGCCCTGGCGATGCTGCCCGAGTGGTGGGCCAAGGGCGCCTGCGTCACCCCGTGCGGTGAGAAGAAGACCGAAGAGAACGCAGCAGAGGAGGCCGGCGCGTGACCCGCGTCGCGGCCGTCGACTGCGGTACGAACTCCATCCGGCTCCTCGTCGCGGACCTCGACCGCGCCACCGGCGAGCTGATCGAGCTGGACCGCCGGATGATCGTCGTCCGGCTCGGCCAGGGCGTCGACAAGACGGGCCGGCTGGCTCCGGAGGCCCTGGAGCGCACCTTCGCGGCCTGCCGCGAGTACGCGGCGGTCATCAAGGAGCTCGGCGCCGAGCGGGTGCGCTTCGTGGCGACCTCGGCCTCCCGGGACGCGGAGAACCGGGACGAGTTCGTCCGGGGCGTGCTGGACATCCTGGGCGTCGAGCCCGAGGTGATCAGCGGTGACCAGGAGGCCGAGTTCTCCTTCACCGGCGCCACCGGTGAGCTGACCGGCCACACCGACCTGGAGCGGCCCTTCCTGGTGGTGGACATCGGCGGCGGCTCCACGGAGTTCGTGGTCGGCACCGAACACGTCCGGGCGGCCCGCTCCGTCGACGTGGGCTGTGTCCGGATGACCGAGCGCCACCTGACGGTGGACGGGGTCGTCACCGACCCGCCGACCGCGGAGCAGATCGCCGCGATACGGGCCGACATCGAGGCGGCGCTGGACCTGGCCGGCGAGAGCGTCCCGCTGGCCGAGGCGCGCACCCTGGTGGGGCTGGCCGGCTCGGTGACCACGGTCGCCGCGATCGCGCTGGGCCTCCAGGCGTACGACTCGGCGCGGATCCACCACTCCCGGATCCCGTACGAGACGGTCCGCGAGATCAGCGGGCGGATGCTGACGCTGACGCACGCCGAGCGCGCGGCCATCCCGGTGATGCACCCGGGACGGGTCGACGTGATCGGCGCGGGCGCCCTGGTCCTGCTGGCGATCATGGAACGGATCGGCGCCTCGGAGGTCCTGGTCTCGGAGCACGACATCCTCGACGGCATCGCCTGGTCCATCGCCTGACGACAGCCTCGACCGCACGACACGGTGCCCCCGGCGGATCCCGCCGGGGGCACCGTGTCGTGCGGGTCACCCGTCCAGCCGGACCGGCATCAGGAGGGAGAAGGACTCCTCGTCGTCGGGGCGGCGGATCACCACGGGGGCCTTGGGGGCGCCGAGTTCCAGGATCAGCCGGTCCCGGGCGCCGGCGGCGAGGGCGTCCAGCAGGAACGCGCGGTTCAGGCCGACGGCAGCCGGGTCGTCGTCATCGTCGTCGCCGAGTGACACCGCGCCCCCGTCGGTCACCTTGAGCACGCTGACGTCGCCGGTCACGCCGTCCTGTTCGCGCTCGGCCGGGCGGACGGGGCCCGTTTCCAGGGCATCGCGGAAGGCCGGTACGTCGACGGGGACCCGGCGCCCCGCGGGCAGGCTGACCAGGCGGCGGTAGTCGGGGAACTCGTGGTCCAGGCACCGGCCGGCCGCCTGGCGGTCCGCCGTCTCCGTCTCCAGGACCACGCGGTCGCCGTCCACGGTGAGCAGGACCGGAGCGTCATCGCTCAGCAGCGCCCGCATCGCGTCGGCGAGCGGGGCGGGTACGAGGAGCTGCAGACGGGGCCCGGTGTGTCCGGTGGCGCCCGCGCGGGCGACGGCCAGGCGGTACCGGTCGGTGGCCACCACGCGCAGCGCCCCGCCCTCGATGTCGAACAGGATGCCGCCGAGCACCGGCAGCTCGGGATCGGCGGCGACGGCGAACCGGACGGCGTCCAGCGCGGCGGCCAGCTCGGGCCCGGACACGGTGAGCCGGGCGGTCGGGGCGGCGCCGGGACGGGGCGTGCTCGCGGACGCGCCGTGGGACGTGTCGTTGGGCGTGCCGATGGAGCTGATCATGGGGTTCTCCCTGCGTTCGAGTAGCGCGCGGATCGCGGAGAACTCGCCGCGGGTATCGGACAGGCCCCGTTCGAGCCGGAGCAGGTGCGCCCGGAGCAGGCCGCGCACCAGATCGGTGTCCGCGCCGGCCCAGCCGGCCAGGACCAGCCGGATGTCCGCCACCGGCATCCCGGCCCGCCGGAGCCGGGCCAGCAGCCGTGCCTCCTCGACCTGCTCGGGCCCGTACCAGCGGTACCCGCTCGCCGGGTCGACCACGACGGGCACCAGTACGCCGGCCCCGTCGTAGAACCGCAGGGCGCTCACGCTCAGGCCGCTCTCGCGGGCCGTCTCGCCGATACTGCGCATCTCGTTCTCCACGTTCCGAACACTGGTCCCTCGACCAGGTCGAGGGTCAAACAGCGGGGTCGGCAGGGGTCGGCAGGGGGCCGAGGGCCGTCCCGGGGGGCCGTTCGGGGGGCTTAGGTCCCGTCGTCCACATGAACTTCGTGAAGTTCTTCACAAGGAAAAGGTGCCTGTGAGGGCTCCGGAGGAGCCTTTTGGGCGAGTCTCGAGCGCCCCGGGCCTTCTTTTCGCTCGCGTTCGTGCGATTGGCGGACGCCGCGAGCCTCTGGCGGTAGGTATCCACGAAGGCTGTGGTCTACTCCGCTTGAGGGCATGGAGGCCAGGTCGGGACTGGTGTTCAACGACTCCCGTTACACCCTGGTTCCCATTTCGCGCCATGACCTCGGTCACGTGGGCCGCGGAGTGTAGCAGAGGGTCCAGAGGTCCTTGTGAAGGGGCTCACGAGCGTCACCCCTTGGGGTGCTGGATACTCGTTCCATGAGCACCACGGAGCGTCCCAGGATCCTCGTTGTAGGAGGTGGGTACGTAGGCCTGTACGCAGCCAAGCGCATCATGAAGAAGATGCGTTACGGCGAGGCGACCGTCACGGTCGTCGACCCGCGCTCGTACATGACCTACCAGCCCTTCCTCCCTGAAGTGGCCGCAGGCAGCATCTCGCCTCGGCACGTCGTCGTACCGCTGCGACGCGTGCTGCCCAAGGCTGAGGTTCTCACCGGCCGGGTCACGAACATCGACCAGGACCGCAAGGTCGCCGTCGTCACGCCGCTGGTCGGCGAGGCGTACGAGCTGCCCTTCGACTACCTGGTGATCGCGCTCGGCGCCATCTCCCGCACCTTCCCGATCCCCGGCCTCGCCGAACAGGGCATCGGCATGAAGGGCGTCGAAGAGGGCATCGGCCTGCGCAACCACGTACTCGAGCAGCTCGACAAGGCCGAGTCCACGACGGACGAGGACGTCCGCCGCAAGGCCCTCACCTTCGTCTTCGTCGGCGGCGGCTTCGCCGGCGCCGAGACGATCGGCGAGGTCGAGGACATGGCCCGCGACGCCGCGAAGTACTACACCAGCATCAAGCGCGAGGACATGCGCTTCATCCTGGTCGACGCGGCCGACAAGATCCTTCCCGAGGTCGGGCCCAAGCTCGGCACCTGGGGCAAGGAGCACCTCGAGTCGCGCGGCATCGAGATCTACCTGAACACCTCCATGGACTCCTGCGTGGACGGCCACGTGGTGCTGAAGAACGGCCTCGAGGTCGACTCCAACACCCTCGTGTGGACCGCCGGCGTCAAGCCCAACCCGGTGCTGGCCCGCTACGGCCTGCCGCTGGGCCCCCGCGGCCACGTGGACGCCGAGCCGACCCTCCAGGTCAAGGGCACGGACTACATCTGGACCGCCGGCGACAACGCCCAGGTGCCCGACCTCGCCGCCCGCAAGGCCGGCGTGGAGAACGCCTGGTGCCCGCCGAACGCCCAGCACGCGCTGCGCCAGGCCAAGGTCCTCGGCGACAACGTCATCTCGGGCATGCGGGGCTTCCCGCAGACCGAGTACTCGCACTCCAACAAGGGTGCGGTGGCGGGCCTCGGCCTCCACAAGGGCGTGGCGATGATCGTCATGGGCAAGATGAAGATCAAGCTCAAGGGCCGGCTCGCCTGGTACATGCACCGTGGCTACCACGGCATGGCCATGCCGACCTGGAACCGCAAGATCCGCGTCTTCGCCGACTGGACCCTCGGCATGTTCCTCAAGCGCGAGGTCGTCTCCCTCGGCGCCCTGGAAACCCCCCGCGAGGAGTTCTACGAGGCCGCCAAGCCGGCTCCGGCCGCCGTCTCCGCGGCCCCGGCCGAGAAGGCCAAGGCCTCCTGACCCGGTAGGACCCGTAGGACCGGCAGGACCAGCGGTACAGGCAGCACCAGCAGGACCAGTAGGACAGTAGGACCAGCAGGACCGGTACGACCCAGTGTGTCCCCGAAGGGGCCGCCCGCCATCCGTGGTGCGGGCGGCCCCTTCGGCATACTCGGGACCGGATCCGGGTATGCCGTGCGGTCGGAACTTATCGGAGCGCCTGTTGGAGGGTCCTGCATGAACGATGCCGCGCCGCGGCTCGCCGCTTCAGCCGAAATCTTGCTGGGAGCCCCTCTCCCCGTCCGGATCCGGGCCTGGGACGGCAGCGAGGCCGGCCCGCTCGGTGGACCCGTCCTGGTCCTGAACAACCGGCGCGCCCTGCGCCGGGTCCTGTGGAAGCCGGGCGAACTCGGTCTGGCCCGCGCCTGGGTGGCCGGGGACATCACCTCGGACGGGGACCTGTTCGAGCTCCTGGACCGGGTCGGGGGGGTGTTTTTGGGGGGGGGACGCGGGACCCTTCCCCCGCCAGACGCCCAAACAACCCCGACCACCCAAAAAAAC
>NZ_JBHWMB010000055.1:45792-61460 GCF_042730015.1 Streptomyces sp. NPDC059957
CGTCTCCCTCGGCGCCCTGGAAACCCCCAGCGAGGAGTTCGATGGGGCCGCCAAGGCCGCCACGGCCGCCAAGAACACCGCCGCCGGGCCCGCCGCCCTGCTGCGCGATCCCCGCGCCCGGGCCGCCGTACGGGGCCTCGTGGGCCTGGCGCGGCCGTGGACCAAGCCGGCCCCGCCGCCCGAGGAGGCCGACCGCCGCGCAGGACCCCGGCAGCCCCGGCACACCAAGGGCAGCGACCGGCGGGCCATCAGCCACCACTACGACGTGGGCAACACCTTCTACGAGCGGGTCCTCGGCCCGTCGATGGTGTACTCCTGCGCCTACTGGACCCCCGGCGGGAGCCTGGAGGACGCCCAGCGGGACAAGCTGGACCTGGTCTGCCGCAAGCTCGACCTGAGCCCCGGGGACCGGCTCCTCGACGTCGGCTGCGGCTGGGGCTCTATGGCCCTGCACGCGGCCCGGGAGTACGGGGCCAAGGTCACCGGGATCACGCTCTCGCGCGAACAGGCCGCCTACGCCCGCAAGCGGGTCGCGGAGGAGGGCCTGGCCGACCTCGTCGAGATCCGGGTTCAGGACTACCGGGACGTCAAGGACGGCCCGTACGACGCCATTTCCTCCATCGGGATGGCCGAACACGTCGGAGCCGACCGCTACCGCACGTACGCCCGGAGCCTGTACGCACTGCTGCGGCCGGGCGGCAGGCTGCTGAACCACCAGATCGCGCGGCGCCCCGAGCCGGACGAGGAGGCCTACCGGATCAACGCGTTCATAGACGCCTACGTCTTCCCCGACGGCGAGCTGTCCCCGCTGGGCACCACCGTCGGCGAGCTGGAACGGGCCGGCTTCGAGGTCCGCGACGTGGAGGCGCTGCGCGAGCACTACGCGCTCACCCTGCGGGCCTGGGTGGCCCGGCTGGAGGAGCACTGGGAGGAGGCGGTACGGCTGACCTCGCCCGGGCGGGCCCGGGTCTGGCAGCTGTACATGGCCGCCTCGGCGCTCGCCTTCGAGCACAACCGGCTCGGGGTCAACCAGGTGCTCGCGGTGCGCACCGGGACCCGCTCGGCCTCCGGGCTGCCGCTGCGCGCCCGGGAGTGGCCGCGGTAGCCCCACGCCCCACGCCCCACGCCCCCACGCCCCCACGCCCCCACGACAACGGCCGAGGGCCCCGCGGAGATCGCGGGGCCCTCGGCCTTCGTGCGGGTGGCGCGTGGCGCCGTACGGCTACTCCGTCTTGATGGCGGTCAGCATGTTCAGCCGGGCCGCGCTGCGGGCGGGCCACATGGCCGCCAGGGCGCCGACGACGCCGGCCAGCAGCATGAAGATCGCGATCCGGTCGAAGGGGATCACCAGGGCGTAGTTCGGGATCGAGCCCTTGATGGTCTCGCCGACGGCCCAGGCGATGAAGGTGCCGAGGGCCACGCCGATGACCGCGCCGAAGAGCGAGATCACGATGGCCTCCAGCCGGATCATGTTCTTGACCCGGCCGCGGTCCAGGCCGATGGCGCGCAGCATGCCGATCTCCTGCGTCCGCTCGTACACGGACATCGCCAGGGTGTTGACGACGCCGAGGACCGAGATGATCAGCGCCATGGCGAGCAGGCCGTACATGATGTTCAGGGCGGTGTTGATCATGCCGCCCATCTGGTTGCGGATGTCCTGCTGGGTGGCGAAGGTGATCGCCGGGTTCTTGCCGAGGGCGTCGACGAGGGCCTTCTCGCCTTTCTCGGAGGCGCCGCCGTCCATCTTGACGAAGACCTCGCGGATGTACGGCTCCTCGCTGTGCTGGGTGAGGATCTTGTAGTCGATCACGTAGGGGGAGAGCATGCCCTCCATGTCCTTGTAGATCGCGCCGACCTTCAGGTCCGCCTTCTTGTTGTCGTCGAAGGTGGTCTTCAGGGTGGAGCCGACGGAGAGCTTGTTCTCCTTCGCGGTCTTCTCCGCGACCGCCACCTCGCCCTTGGCCAGGCTGGTCAGCTGCCCGCTGACCACGTCGAAGTTGAGGAGCTGCCCGATGGTGGCCGGGTTGACTCCGGAGACGGACTGGTAGTCGGCGCTGTCGCCGTCACCGGTCCGGATGTTGCCGGCCATCTGCGGGGAGACGGCCGTGACGCCGGGGGCCTTCTCCAGGGCGGGGAGCACGGAGGGGTCCATGCTGCCGAAGGATTCGCCCATGGAGACGTTGTAGTCGGCCTTGAGGTTGTCCGTCGTCATCCGGTCGATGGCCTTGCCCATCGTGATGCCGAGGACGGACAGGGCGGTCACCAGGGTCAGGCCGATGGCCAGCGAGGCGGCGGTGACGGCGGTGCGGCGCGGGTTGCGGACCGCGTTCTGCGCGGCCAGCTTGCCGGCGACGCCGAAGGCCTTCTCCAGCAGCGGGCGGACCGCCGCGATGACCGGGCGGGAGAGGGCCGGCAGCAGGATGATGATGCCGATCATGGTGAGGAAGGCGCCGGCGCCGATGAGCATCTTGCCCTCCTTGCCGGTCATCGCCCCGCCGAGGATGCCGAGCAGACCGAGCAGGGTGACGGCGCCGCCGATGCTGTTGCGCAGCACCAGGGACTTGGCGGTGGCCGGCAGGTGGGCGCTGCCCATGGCGGCGACCGGGGAGATCTTGGCGGTACGGCGCGCGGGCAGCCAGGCGGCGAGCATCGTCACGACGATGCCGATGCCGATCGCCGCGGCGATGGTGGCCGGGGCGACGACCAGCGGACCGGCCGGGATCTTGACGTCGAAGGCGTTCATCGCGGAGCGCATGCCGATGGCGAGCCCGACGCCGGCGATCAGGCCGATGGCGGAGGAGATCACGCCGACGACCAGGGCCTCGGCCAGGACCGAGCGCTTGACCTGGCCGCGGTTGGCGCCGACGGCGCGCAGCAGGGCCAGCTCCTTCGTGCGCTGGGCGACCAGCATGGTGAAGGTGTTGTAGATCAGGAAGATGCCGACGAAGAGCGAGATCAGCGCGAACGTGAGCAGCATCTGGTTCATGCTGTTCATGCCCGCTTCGATGTCCTTGGCCTGCTCGGCGGCGAGGGCGGCGCCGGTCTGGGCCTTGGCGTCCTTGCCGACGATCGGCTTGATCTCGGTGAGCAGCTGGTCGGCGGAGACGCCGGCCTTGGCGCTGACCGCGAGTTCGTCGTAGTAGCCGGGCTGCAGGTAGAGCTGCTGGGCGGTCGGGGTGTCGAACAGGACGAGCGAGCCGCCCGCGTTGACCGCGCCGTCCTCGGTGGTGAAGACGCCGGTGAGCGTGTACTCCTTGGCCGGGCCGTTGTCGGCCACCCGGACCTTGTCGCCCACCTTGTACCGGCCGCGCTTGGCCGTCTCCTTGTCGAGGGCGATCTCGTCGGCCCTGGCCGGGCCGTTGCCCTCGGCGAAGGCGTAGCGGGGGTCCTTGCCGTCCTTGAGGGGGACGAAGTTGGCGCCGGTGTTGGACCAGCCGTTGCCGATCAGCTTGCCGTCCTGGTCGCCCACGGCGGCGAAGCCGTGGACGCGGCCGGAGACGGCGTCCACACCGGCGAGCGCCTTGACCTTGTCGAGGGACTTCTGGCTGATGCCCGGCTCGCCCTCCTTGGTGCCGTCTTCGGCCCGGCCGGGGCCGTAGGAGGTGACCGAGACGGCCACGCCGTCGAAGCTCTTGGCGGACTGGTTCGACATCGCCTTGCCGACGGTGTCGGTGAAGACGAGCGTGCCGGAGACGAAGGCGACGCCGAGGACGACGGCGAGCACCGTCATCAGCAGCCGGGCCTTGTGCGCGAGCACGTTGCGCAGGGCGGTACGGAACATGGTGGAGGAGTCCAGGTGTAAGGGGTCAGCGGGGACGTTCGGCTGCGAGGGGGTGCGCGTCCCTCAGCTGGTGCGGCCCTTGGCGTCGAAGGCCTTCATGCGGTCGAGCACGCCGTCCGCGGTGGGCTGGATCATCTCGTCGACGATGCGGCCGTCGGCGAGGAAGATGACGCGGTCCGCGTAGGAGGCGGCGACCGGGTCGTGGGTGACCATCACGACGGTCTGGCCGAGCTCGCGCACGGAGTTGCGCAGGAACCCGAGGACCTCGGCGCCGGAGCGCGAGTCGAGGTTTCCGGTGGGCTCGTCACCGAAGATGATCTCGGGGCGGGAGGCCAGGGCGCGGGCCACGGCCACGCGCTGCTGCTGGCCGCCGGAGAGCTGGGTCGGGCGGTGGGACAGGCGGTCGGAGAGGCCGACCATGCTGATCACCGAGTCCAGCCACTGCTTGTCGGGCTTGCGGCCGGCGATGTCCATGGGGAGCGTGATGTTCTCCAGGGCCGTCAGGGTCGGCAGCAGGTTGAAGGCCTGGAAGATGAAGCCGATCTTGTCCCGGCGCAGCTGCGTGAGCTGCTTGTCCTTCAGGGTGGACAGCTCGGTCTCGCCGATGCGGACGGACCCGGCGGAGAAGGTGTCCAGGCCTGCGACGCAGTGCATCAGCGTGGACTTGCCGGAGCCGGAGGGGCCCATGATCGCGGTGAACTGGCCCTGCGCGAAGTCCACGGAGACGTTGTCCAGAGCGACCACCTGGGTCTCGCCCTGGCCGTACACCTTGGAGAGGCCGGAGGCGCGTGCGGCGACGGCCTGGGCTGTGTGCGGGGCGTAGTTCATGGTGGTCACGGGGGCGACTCCTGTCGGGGGCGGGGCATGCGGACCGGGCTCACGGTCCGCGGTTGGCGGGACCCCTCCATCGTCGCGGCGCCCACCCCCGCTCCGGATCAGCCGTGATGCCCGTTCTCCGGGCCACCGGAGACTGACCACGGAGGGCAGGGCCTCCTCCTTTGGTATGACGGCCGCCCGGCTCGAGTTCGGGGTGGCGGCCGGTCGGGCGGCCGGGCGCGGCCGGCGAAGGCCGGGGCGGGGGCCTGGGCGCAGTCCCGGGCAGAGGTGGGACCGGAGGCGGAACGGGAGCGGAAACGGAGCCGCGCCGAGGGGGTGGCGCGCGGGGTGGCGCGCGGGGTGGCGCGGGCCATCGAAATCCCGTCAATCCCGTGGCGGCCATGATCGACGCCCGGAACGTGCCGACCGCGCCTTCTGTCCCCTGACGAGGCATCAATCGCCAATAAAATCAGACAACATCGGCGAGACGCCCAGGTGAGGGCGTAAGTGTTCCGGATAGGCTCGGCGCAGCGTTCAAGGCTTTTCCTACGGGGCCGCTACGCCCTGCCCGGATGGTGGAATGCAGACACGGCGAGCTTAAACCTCGCTGACCCTCGGGTCGTGCCGGTTCAAGTCCGGCTTCGGGCACGATGGTGTTGAGGATGTTCCGTTTCAGGCCGGAACACCCGGAACACGCGGAGGGCGGGGGCACCACGCGTACCCCCGCCCGTCCCGCGCGGCACGCCCGTCCCGGAGGGGAAAGATCCTCCTCCAGCAGTAGGGCGATTTCTTTGCGTTCGCATTACTCTTGATTCCAAGGCCGCGCACGGTGGCCATGGAGGAGTGAGATGAGGAGCAGCAACCCGGTCTTCTCGCGACGGGGGTTCAGCCGCGACAACGGTGCTAACGCGGGCTTCGGCACGCAGCAGCCCCAGGCCCAGGCCGGGACCGCCACCAACCCGTACGCGACCAACCCCTACGCGACCGACCCGGCCACGGGTATGCCGCAGGCGCCGGTCCGCGGCAACGCGATGACCATCGACGACGTCGTGAGCCGCACGGCTCTGACGCTCGGCACGGTCATCCTGACGGCGGCCGTCTCCTGGATCGCGCTTCCGGTCGACCCGGCCAACATCAACAAGTCGTACGGCATCGCCATCGGCGCCGCGCTCATCGCGTTCGTCTTCGCGATGATCCAGTCGTTCAAGGCCAAGCCCGTCCCGGCGCTGATCCTGGCGTACGCGGCCTTCGAGGGTGTCTTCCTCGGCGTCATCAGCTCGGCCGTCAGCACCTACATCAGTCCCGGCACGGTCGTCCAGGCCGTCATGGGCACGATGTGCGTCTTCGCCGGCGTGCTGATCGCCTACAAGATGCGCTGGATCAGGGTGAACCGGCGCTTCGTCGGCTTCGTGATGGCCGCCGCCATGGGCTTCATGCTCCTGATGGTCGTCAACCTCCTGTTCTCCGTCTTCGCGGGCGGCGACGGCCTCGGCTTCCGCAGCGGCGGCCTCGGCATCCTCTTCGGTGTCATCGGCATCCTGCTCGGTGCCGCCTTCCTCGCCATGGACTTCAAGATGGTCGAGGACGGCGTGGCCTACGGCGCCCCCCGCGAGGAGTCCTGGCTGGCGGCCTTCGGCCTCACCATGACCCTGGTGTGGATCTACATGGAGATGCTGCGCCTGATCTCCATCCTCAAGGGCGACTAGTACCCCACGGTCAGTACTCATCGGGTACGCACCCGCTGAGCTGAGGAAGGCCCCGCGAGCACACGCTCGCGGGGCCTTCCCGCATGTCGGGGGTCAGCAGATCGGGTGATCGGAAGTCGGGGGCTGCGGACGGGGGCAGGGGCCGGCTCAGCCGAACTTGCGGGCGGCCCTGCGCAGGTCGTACTCGTGGATGATCGCCTTGGCCTGGCCGTACGACAGCTCGTGCGCACCGAGCAGCCAGCTGACCTTCTCTTCGAACCGGACGAGGGAGGGGCCGTCGTCCACGGCCCTGAGCCAGTCGGAGAGTTCACGACCGGTGGTCTGGGGGATTCTGTCGATCATGTTGCGGTGGGTCTGTTCGGAGAACTCAACGGACATGGGCGCCTCCGGGGGTATCGCCGTGCTGTGCTGTTCTCTTCACGCCACCGTGCCGGAGAGTTCGCGTGTTGGCAATGGCGCCGGGGCGGCGCGTAAGGTCGGCCGGGTGCTCGATACCTCACCCTTGACCGCCGCCGTGGAGCGTTTCGCCGACCGGCTGCGGGCGGCTCCGCAGAGCCGCCTCCAGCAGGGCGCCGCCGAGACGGCCCTGGACCTGGCCCGGGAGCTCTCGCTGCGGGCGCAGCGGCTGGAGGCGGCTGCCGCGGGCCCCGGGGACGGCACGGGGGCGGCTCCGGCGCGGACGATGCCCGACGCCGGGATCTTCGTCGTCGGTGACCAGCTGGCCGTGGCCGGGCTGGACCTCGCCGAGGCCCTGCAGGCCGCCGCGGCGGGCCCGGACACGGCGAAGGCCCCGTCCGAGATGCTGGACGAGGCCGTTCGGCTGGTGGATCAGGCGGAAGCCGGGGCGCTGCGGTGACTCAGGGCGCTGCCGTGCCTCAGAGCGAGGCGATGACGCGGTCGGCGAGGATGTAGACGTTGCTGTCCGGGTCCTCGGAGTCTCCGCAGGAGAAGGTCAGGGCGTAGGCGCCGGAGATGCCCGAGCCGCCCAGCAGGACCGGTGCGCTGCCCGAGCGCAGGGCGTCGGCGAGCCGCTCGGCGGTCTCCCGGTGGCCCGGGGTCATGCAGAGCGTGGTGCCGTCGGTGAAGACGTACACGTCCAGGGTGCCCAGCGGGCCGGGGCGGACGTCCGCGAGGGCCGTACGGGCCTCCGCGAGCTCCTCCAGGCGGTTGACCGTGCGCTCGTGGTCGGCGCCGGGGTGCGAGGCCTGCACGGGGACGAAGTCCGGGTGCGAGGGGTGGCGCCGGCGGGCGGCGGCCAGCTCGGCCGAGTCCTCCGGGTAGGTCTGGTAGTCCTCGGCGTCGTCGCCCAGGAGCGGCTCCAGGCCGACCATGTCCGCCTGCCGGGGCAGGAAGACGGGGCTCTCGAAGGCGGGGCCCTCCTCACCGAGGGCGGACAGGCCGCCCAGCAGGGAGGGGGCGTCGGCGGCGTCACGCGCCTCCTGGGCGGCCCAGAAGGCACGCGCCTCGGCGAGCTCGCGCTCGCGCTCCTCGGCGAGGGCCTCGGCGACGGCGGCCCGTATCTCGGCGGCGGGGGACTCCACGGCGCTGCGGGCGTGCGGAACGGTGGCACCACGGGGGTGCGAAACCGTCAGCTCACCGCGCAGTGCGGTGACCTGCTTGCGCAGGCCGTGGACGGCGTGCAGCGCAGCAGCGCCGACGGCCGTGGCAGCGGCCGTGGTCAGCAGTAGGGCAAGAGACATGGCGCTCACTGACTAACTCCTGATTGATTCGATCCCCCGACTTCCTACATCAGCTTGTCCTGCCCTGGGAATGGCTTGCAGTGCAATACGTCATGAATTGGACAGGTCTTTCGTCCCGAGCGCCCCACCCGAACCATGCCTGACCTGCGGAAACAAGGGTCCCCCAGGACTAAGGTCACATCCTGGGGGACATTTGGTCACAGAATGGCCGCGACAGGATTAGATTTGATGTCAGTACGACGTACGGGATCAAGCAGATCCCTTACGGCGTCTGGCCTCGGCTCTTGATCCCGACGGGACGACCCCTACCCGCCGCTGCGGCTCAGCTCAGCCGCTCGATGACCATGGCCATGCCCTGGCCGCCGCCGACGCACATGGTTTCGAGGCCGAACTGCTTGTCGTGGAACTGCAGGCTGTTGATCAGCGTGCCGGTGATCCGCGCGCCGGTCATCCCGAAGGGGTGACCGATGGCGATGGCCCCGCCGTTGACGTTCAGCTTCTCCAGCGGGATCTCGAGGTCCCGGTAGGAGGGGATCACCTGGGCCGCGAAGGCCTCGTTGATCTCGAACAGGTCGATGTCGCCGACGGTCAGGCCCGCCCGCTTCAGCGCCTGCTTGGAGGCCTCGACCGGGCCCAGGCCCATGATCTCGGGGGACAGGCCGGTGACGCCGGTGGAGACGATTCGGGCCAGCGGGGTCAGGCCCAGCTCGCGCGCCTTGGTGTCGCTCATGACGACCAGGGCCGCGGCGCCGTCGTTCAGCGGGCAGCAGTTGCCGGCCGTGATCAGGCCGTCGGGGCGGAAGACGGGCTTGAGACCCTGGACGGCCTCCAGGGTGACCCCGGCGCGCGGGCCGTCGTCCTGCGAGACGACCGTGCCGTCCGGGGTGGTGACCGGGGTGATCTCGCGGGCCCAGAAGCCGTTCTTGATGGCTTCCTCGGCCAGGTTCTGCGAGCGCACGCCGAACTCGTCCATGTCGGCGCGGGTCACGCCCTTGAGCCGGGCCAGGTTCTCCGCGGTCTGCCCCATCCCGATGTACGCGTCGGGGGTGCGGCCGTCCTCGCGCGGGTCGTGCCAGGAGGAGCCGGTGGACTCGGCGATCTCCTTGGTGCGGGCCTCGGACTCCGCGAAGAGCGGGTTGTGGGTGCCCGGGATGCCGTCGGAGGAGCCGTTCACGGACCGGGAGACCATCTCGACGCCCGCGGAGATGAAGACGTCGCCCTCGCCCGCCTTGATGGCGTGCAGCGCCATCCGGGAGGCCTGGAGCGAGGAGGCGCAGTAGCGGGTGATCGTGGTGGCGGGCAGGTGGTCCATGCCCATCTGCACCGCGACGATCCGGCCGAGGTTGTGGCCCTGCTCGCCGCCCGGGAGGCCGCAGCCCAGCATCAGGTCGTCGATCTCGCGCGGGTCCAGCCCGGGGACCTTGGCGAGGGCGGCCTGGATGACCGTGGCGGTCAGGTCGTCCGGGCGGACGTCCTTGAGGGATCCCTTGAAGGCGCGACCGATCGGCGAACGGGCGGTGGAAACGATGACGGCTTCGGGCATCGGGGCTCCAAGGGAGGTGGTGTCGTACCGGGACCGCATGCGAAGTTACCGCCCCGTACCGTCGAGGTCACTGTCCTTGCGATGTGACTCCGGTCGCTCTGGACGCCGGTGCGGCGGGTCCCGTCGCGCCGGTCGCGCCGGCCGGTGCGGCTTCCGCGGTGTGATCCGTCAGGTCCTCGCCCGGCACCCGGCGCCTGCGCCGGTACTTGAGCAGGGCCCACGGGCCGCGCGCACCGGTCACCTCCGTGCCGGCCTGGCCCGCCGCCGCCGAGGCGGCCTTGGCCACCGGGAGCATGTCCTCGTTGCGCGAGACGTCCAGCCGGTCCGACTCGGGCCAGACGCCCAGGGCCGCGCACAGGGTCGGCAGTATGGCCATGGCGGCGGTCGCGTACCCCTCCGCCGACGGGTGGTAGGAGTCCGGTCCGAACATCTCGCGGGGGTTCGCCGCGAACTCCGTCCCCATCAGGTCGCCGATCGAGACCGTACGGGCGCCCAGCGCGAGCACCCCGATCGTCTGGGCGGCGGCCAGCTGGCGCGAGACCCGGCGGGCCAGCCACCGCAGCGGCTGGTACACCGGCTCGATGGTGCCGAGGTCCGGGCAGGTCCCGACCACCACCTCGGAGCCCGCGAGCCGCAGCCTGCGCACGGCCGCGGTCAGCAGCCGCACCGACTGGGTGGGCGGCATCCGGCGGGTCACGTCGTTGGCGCCGATCATGATCACGCACACGTCGGGGGCGGGTCCGTCACCGTCCAGCAGCAGGCCCGTCTGGCGGTCCAGGTCGTCCGACATGGCACCCGAGAGCGCCACGTTGCGCAGCTCGACCGGACGCTCGGCCACCGCCGCCAGCCCCGAGGCCAGCAGGGCGCCGGGCGTCTGTCTGGCCCGCCGAACCCCCAGCCCGGCGGCCGTGGAATCGCCCAGCACGCCGAACCGCAGCGGGCCCGGACTCAGCTCCGGGCCGCCGAACTCACTCCCGTACAGTCCGTCCGCGCGCGGCGGATCGGGGAGCCCGGTGCCGACCGTCCGCTTCGCGAACTGCATCTCCGCCACCACGAGCCCCACCGCGGCGGCCCCGACGAGCCCGAGCCCGCCACCGCCGTACGCCGCTCCCGCCGCGATGCGGCGGGCCGTCCTCGCCCTGGACACCCTTTGAGCCACCTCCTCGGTCCCGCGGCCGGATCCCTGCCCTTTTCCCGCCGTTCCTGGTCGTCCTGCTGACCTACCTGCCCCGTACTGCCGGTCGGCCAATCCCTTTCCGCATAGTCTGGCGGTGCCTCCCGGAGAACCCGTGGAGTCCCCTCCTTGGAGAACATGGTGCAATTCCACGACTCGATGATCAGCCTCGTCGGCAACACCCCGCTGGTGAAGCTCAACCGTGTGACCGAAGGCCTCCAGGCCACCGTCCTGGCCAAGGTCGAGTACTTCAATCCCGGCGGATCCGTGAAGGACCGGATCGCCGTGCGGATGATCGAGGCCGCCGAACAGAGCGGAGCACTCAAGCCCGGCGGCACCATCGTGGAGCCCACGAGCGGCAACACGGGTGTAGGACTCGCTATCGTGGCCCAGCAGAAGGGTTACAAGTGCATCTTCGTCTGCCCTGACAAGGTCTCCGCGGACAAGATCAACGTCATGCGCGCGTACGGCGCCGAGGTCGTGGTCTGCCCGACCGCCGTCGACCCCGAGCACCCGGACTCGTACTACAACGTGTCCGACCGTCTCGTGCGCGAGACCCCGGGCGCCTGGAAGCCCGACCAGTACAGCAACGCGAACAACTCGCGCTCGCACTACGAGACCACCGGTCCCGAGCTCTGGGAGCAGACGGCCGGGAAGATCACCCACTTCGTCGCCGGCGTCGGCACGGGCGGCACGATCTCGGGCACGGGCCGGTACCTCAAGGAGGCCTCCGACGGGCGCGTGAAGATCATCGGAGCGGACCCCGAGGGCTCGGTCTACTCCGGCGGCTCCGGCCGCCCGTACCTCGTCGAGGGCGTCGGCGAGGACTTCTGGCCGACCGCCTACGACCCCACGGTGACCGACGAGATCATCGCGGTGTCCGACAAGGACTCCTTCCAGATGACCCGCCGTCTCGCGAAGGAGGAGGGCCTGCTCGTCGGCGGCTCCTGCGGCATGGCGGTCGTCGCCGCGCTGAAGGCGGCCGAGGGCCTCGGCCCGGACGACGTGGTCGTCGTCCTGCTCCCGGACAGCGGGCGCGGCTACATCAGCAAGATCTTCAACGACGAGTGGATGGCCGGACACGGCTTCCTGGAGGACGCGGGCCCCTCGGCCCGCATCCGTGACGTGCTCGCGGACAAGTCGGGCGGCATCCCCTCGCTGGTCCACATGCACCCCGAGGAGACCGTCGGCGAGGCCATCGAGGTGCTGCGCGAGTACGGCGTCTCGCAGATGCCGATCGTCAAGCCGGGCGCCGGTCACCCCGACGTGATGGCCGCCGAGGTCATCGGCTCCGTCGTCGAGAAGGAGCTGCTGGCGGCGCTGTTCGCGGGCGGCGCCTCCCTCGGCGACCCGCTGGAGAAGCACATGAGCGCGCCGCTGCCGCAGGTCGGCTCGGGCGAGCCGGTCTCCGAGCTGATGGCGGTGCTCGGCGAGGCCGACGCGGCCATCGTGCTGGTCGAGGGCAAGCCGACCGGTGTGGTGAGCCGTCAGGACCTGCTGGCGTTCCTGGCCAAGGGCGCCAAGTAGCGACTGCGGGGCCTCGTATGGGGCCTCGTACGGAGCCGCGTGCGGGGTCGTGTACGGAGCCGCGTGCGGGCGACGCGCAAACGGTACGGGCCCGACACGTGACGGCAGCACCGGCTTAACACGGCTCCGGCACAGTGGTGGTTGTCGGCAGGGAAGCCCGGGAAACCGGGCCCCGGCCGGCAACACGAACGGCGTCGGCGCACCTCCGGAGCGGCTCCCGGAACGCGTTGGACGCCACGGACGCGCGGACGGCCCTGACCCGGCCCGTGTCCTGCGCGGGGACCGCCGTCGTCCCGCCCCCGGGAAACCGGGGTGCGGCGGTCCCCGCGCATGTTCGTGTGCCCGGGCCCGCGGTCGACCCGCGTGCCTGCCCTCGCGCCTTCCCGTCCGGCCGTCAGTCCAGCGGATCGGGGCGGCGCTCGTCCTGCTCGCCCCGGTGACCCCGGCGGAACTTCGTCGCGTGGACGTAGTTGACGCCCAGGATGCCGACCCAGGCGACGACCAGACCGCTGAGGCCGGCCTGGGCGGCGCCGATCGCGGAGAGCGGGATCGCCAGCACGAGGGTGATGATCGCGAAGCCGAAGCGCTCGCCGAAGTTCCCGTCCGCGGACTGCGCGGCGCCGGGGTGGGTGCCGCGGGCCGCGGACAGCCGCTCCTCCGCGAGGCGCCGGCGGACCTGCGTGTCGACCTTCTCCACGAACGAGTCCACCAGCGCGGCCTCGTACTCCGCCCCCAGCTCCCGCCGGGCGTCGAGCGTGGCGGAGAGTTCCTTCTTCAACTCTTGGGACTCCATCCCGCCACCCTAGGAGCCGGCGTCCTTGCCGGCACTGGGGCTAGCCCCCGTATCGCGCCGGACCAGGGTGCGGACGGGGCGTACGAGGACCAGTGCGAGGGCGCAGCCCAGGCTGATCGCGGCGCCGGCCAGCAGCAGGGGACGGACGCCGAAGAGGCCGCTGGCGGGGCCCGAGAGGACCTGGCCGAAGGGGATGGCGAGGATCGAGCCGCCGACCTCGTACGCGGTGACCCGGTTGAGCCGGTCCTGCGGTATCTGGGTCTGCACCGTGGTGGACCACTGGACGCCCCAGAACGCCCAGCCCAGGCCGCTGACCGCGTAGCCGAGCATCAGGAGCGGCAGGTCGGGGACCAGGGCCGCCGCCAGCGGCATCATCGGGAACGCGAACATGGCGACGGCCCCGCCGAGCAGTGGGCGGGCCGGGCGGATCCGGATCGCGACGAGGCCGCCGAGGACGCAGCCGGCCCCGAAGGCCCCCTCCGCGTACCCGAAAGCCGCCTTGCCGTGCTCGGCGATGACCGAGGCCGCCCCGAGGGGGGTGAGGGGACCCCAGACGCAGACCCCGAGGACCCACCAGATCAGGATGACCGCCCACAGCCAGGACCGGGAGCGGAACTCCTGCCAGCCCTCGCGGAGGCTGGCGAGGGTGGACTCCTGGCGGCCGGAGGTGAAGCGCGGCAGCCGCACCGCCAGCGCCAGCAGGCAGATCCCGCTGACCGCGAAGGTGGCCGCGTCGATCACGAACACCCAGGCCGTCGAGGTGGTGGCGACGAGCACGCCGGCGATGGCCGGACCGGCCATCGTGGACGCGCCCTCGCTGACCCGAAGCACTCCGTTGGCCTGGGTGGGGTCGGCGGAGACCTGCGGGACCAGGCTCGCGGTGCCCGGCTGGAACATCGCGGTCGCGATGCCGCCGAGCACCGATCCGCAGATGACGAACCACAGCGTCGGGTGGCCGAGCCAGAGGTACAGGGCGAAGGAGCCCTGGGCCGCGCACCGGACCACGTCCGCGCCGATCATCTGCGGCAGGGGGTGGAAGCGGTCCGCGAACACCCCGCCGAACACCACGAAGAGGGCGAAGGAGCCCATCCACGCGCCGAGCGCGTACCCGATGCCGCTTACCCCGTAGCCGAGCGAGATCATGGCCACGGCCAGGGCGACGGGCATCATCGTGTCGCCCAGCATCGAGACGACGCGGGCGGTGAAGTAGAGGCCGAAGTTCCGGGTCCAGAGGCGGGAACGGGGTCGGGGCCGGGACCGGGGCGGGGTGGAGATGGACGAGGACGCCATGGAAGGGCAGCCAATTCGCTTGGGTGTGGGGGGTGTTGGCCGGTGGATCTCGGTGCGGCCGCACTCGAGGATCAAGGCGGGCCGTGGGCCGGTCAAGCGAATTGAATCGGGGCGGGGGTGGCGTCGCGAAGGCCTCGCGGAGTCCTCGCGGAGTCCTCGCGGAGTCCTGGCGAAGGCCTCGCGGAGGGTCTCGGATCGCGGGCGCGGGTTGCCGTCCTGCATAACCGCATGCAGAGTGCTCGGTGACTGAATATCCCGTCGGTGGCCGCCCGGCCGCCCGGCGGACGGGACGGAGGGGAACGGGATGAGCGAGAGCCCTGCGGCCCGGCTGCAGAAGCTGTTCGAGGGGCACCGGCTGACGCCGACGCAGCGGCGCATCGCGCACTGCATGGTGCGCGGGGCGGCGGACGTGCCGTTCCTGTCGAGCGTGGAGCTCGCCGAGCTAGCCGGGGTGAGCCAGCCGTCGGTGACCCGGTTCGCGGTCGCGCTGGGCTTCGACGGCTATCCCGCGCTGCGCCGGCACCTGCGGGAGGTGGCCCCCGCCGAGCGGGCGGGGGGTGGGGACGAGGACGCGTACAACGAGTACCAGCAGGCCGTGCAGGGCGAGATCGAGAACCTGCGGCAGCTCTCCGCGATGCTCGCCGACCCGGCGCCGGTACGGGAGGCCGGGCGGCTGCTGGCCGGGTCGACCCCGCTGCCCGTACTGGGGCTGCGCGCGGCCTCCTCGCAGGCGCGGGGGTTCGCGTACTTCGCGGCGAAGGTCCACCCCGATGTTCGGCTGCTCGACGAGGGCGGCTCGATGCTCGCCGACCGGATCGACGCGGCGGCGGGCGCGGGGGCTTCGGCCCTGCTGTGCTTCGCGCTGCCGCGCCACCCGAAGGAGGTCTCGGAGGCCCTGGAGCACGCGCGGGCGGCCGGGCTGACCGTGGTGACGGTCGCCGACTCGGCGTTCGCGCCGGTGGCCCGCAACTCCGACCTGCTGATCCCGGCGCCCGTCGGCACCGGGCTGGCCTTCGACACGGCGTGCGCGCCGATGCTGCTCGGGCGGGTGCTGCTGGAGGCGATGGCGGACGCGCTTCCGGACGCCCAGGCGAGGCTGGAGGCCTTCGACGCGCGGGCCGCTGCGCGGGGGCTGTTCGTGGAGTAGGCGGTTTCGGTTTCCCGCGGCGGAGCCGGGGGTTCGCCTCAAACGCCGGCGGGGCTGGGTTTTGGCTGGCGTCTGCGTGTACGTGGGGCCTGGCTGCGGGTGGGCCGGTGCCGGGGGCGGGGTGGGGTGTCGGCCTGGACTGCATGATTTAGGCGCCCTCTGCTCTACTCCGACAGGGCGCGGCCTGCTCC
>NZ_JBHWMB010000056.1:0-15546 GCF_042730015.1 Streptomyces sp. NPDC059957
ACGTACAGGCCGCCGCCGAGCTGGCGGTGAAGAAGTACGACCGGGCCTCGGTGGTCGCCGTCCGGCCCAGCACCGGCGAGATCAGCGCGGTGGCCAACAGCCCGGCCGGCGGGTTCAACGTGGCGATGGAGGGGGCGCAGGCCCCCGGCTCCACGATGAAGGTCGTGACCGCGGCGATGATGCTGGAGCACGGCCTGGTCGGCGGACCGACCTCCCCGGTCGAGTGTCCGAAGGAGGTGACCTGGTCGGGCACGACCTTCCACAACAACAAGAACTTCTCCATCGAGAACGGCACCTTCCGGGACAGCTTCCGCCGCTCCTGCAACACCTTCTTCATGAAGGCGCTGGGCCCGCTGAACGCCAAGGGCGTGGAGGACACCGCCCTGAGCCGGACGGCCCGCAAGTACTTCGGCCTGGGCGGGGTGTGGTCCATCGGGATCGCCTCCACCGATGCCGGCATCCCGGTCTCGAAGGGCCCCGAGACGGCCGCCTCCTACATCGGCCAGGGCAAGGTCACCATGAACGCCCTCAGCGTCGCCTCCCTCTCGGCGACCGTGAAGAACGGCGCGTTCCGCCAGCCGGTGATCGTGCCCAGGAAGATGATCAAGGGCGAGCTGACCACCGCCCAGCCGCTGCCCGGGAACATGGCCGCCACCCTGCGCAGCGTGATGGGCGCCGCCGCGACCGACGGCACCGCCGCCAAGGCGATGTCCGCGGTCAGTGGCGACAAGGGAGCCAAGACCGGGTCGGCCGAGGTCGATGGGCAGAGCGACTCCAACAGCTGGTTCACCGGCTACGCGGACGACCTGGCCGCCGGCTCGGTCGTCCAGTCCGGCGGCTACGGCAGCGGGCCGGCGGGCGAGGTCGTCGCGTCCGTGCTGAACGCACGGTAGGGCGGAGACGGTCCGGTCGGCAGCGCGGAGACGGCCGGACGGGCCGAGGCGCACGATACGGCGGCGGAGGCTGCCGACGCCGTGGCCGGGTGATGGTGCTCGCCGGCATCCGGTCTCCTCAGGACGCTGTCGAGGCGGTCGTCCGCGACTACATCGCCCGCGGTCATCGCACCGAGGCGCGGGCCGACTCGGCCGCGCGCAGCCCGCACGCGGCGGACGCGCCCCCGCCGGAGCCGCAGGGCTGAGCGCCGGCGGGCGGCCTGTGGGGACGTGGTTCGCGTGGCCGGGAGGGCTGACGTCCGGGCCGAACACGCGGGCACCCCTGCGGTGGTGCCTGCGCCACGGCCGGAATGCGGCGCGCAGGCGCCGGCCCGGGCCCCGCATCATGCCGGTCACTGCGAGCGGCTCACGTACGAGGGCGGCGGCTGCACGTGCCACGCCCTGGACGACTATGACCTGGAGCCGGCGAACATGGCCGACCTGGAGGACGGCATCGGCGCCTGGTGGTGAACCTGCGTCAGCGGGTGGTGCGGGCCTTGGCCGGCAGCCGCTCGGCAGTGCGGGTGCTGATGCCGTAGCGGGCGGCGAGGGACCCGGGGTGACGGCCTGCCCGTCGCCGGTGTGGGCGGCGGTGATTTCGGGGATGCGGGTGCCGGGTGGTGTGCGGTCGGTGGCGCCGGGGGTTCGGCCTTAGTACTGCGCGGGCCGCACAGCGCGGGCCGCACAGCGCGGGTTTCGGCGGCCTTGCGGGTCTACGACCACTTTCCGGGCAGCTCGGTGCCCGGGGGATTTCGTCCGGCTGGTCTGCCGCCTTCGCGCTATCGGACGGGCGGGCCCCTTGACCGTCCACCTGCTCTCCCCGGCTGGGCACCCGGCCGCCGTCACGGCGACCTCGCGTCGTTCAGGCGTGAGGGCTACCGCGCCGTGCGGGTCGAGCTCCGCGGCCGCTACCCCCGCCACCCGTGGCCGGAGGACCCGGCTGCGGCCGAGTCGACCCGGCGGCTCAACACGCCCAACCGGGGAGCGCCACGGGCAGCCCGGGGTCAGCCGCCACCTGAGTTGGCCGAGGCCGAACCACCGGAGGTCCAGCCGGAATTGGGCTGCGGCCGTTCGCGCGTGCTGCGCTCGGTGTGCAGCTCCACCACGACCGCAGCCGGGCCGAGCAGGGCCTCCAGTGCGTCGGCGAGCCGCTGCGGGTCGCCGCCGAACGGGAGCGGGGCGAGCCGCTCCCGGTCGCCCCGCAGGACGAGTTCCAGCGCGAGCGTGGAGACGGCCGGCTTGTGGTCCCCCTGGTACGGCTCCACCACCTTGTGCGTCAGCCGCACCTCGCGCAGGGTGTCGACGGGCAGCCAGTCGTCCGGCCCGGCGGCCCGGACCAACCGCAGAGACGCGGGCACCCCGGCCGGCGCGAACTCCACCCGCAGGATGTCCCGGGCACGGGAAAAGGCCATCGCCGGCCAGCCGATCAGGTATTCCAGCCCGGCGATCACCCCCACACCGCGAACACGGTCGACGCCCGAGCCCCGGCCAGCGCCATACAGAAGGCGACGAGCAGGGTCGGCACGCCCAGAACGAGCGGAATGAACAGCGCCGGCCCCGCCGAGGTCAGCGCGTTCCACGTCGGCCCGGCCGGTCCGACGCGCAGGACCAGATCCGTCGAGTCGGGGCCTTGTCTCAGCAAGGGATCGGTGGCCATGCCTCCAGCGTAGGACCGGTCCGCAAGAGCGCCTCGACCCCATTCGGCCGACGGGGCACAACTTCTGACGGGCCGTAGCCCACAGCCGGCGGGCGCGGCGGGCTCCCAGGGCTCGAACCGCGGGTCGGGCCACTGCTCGGCGGCGGCCATCATCGGGTAGAGGGTGGCGCCGTCCAGGGGTAGGCGGTGATCAGCCGCTTGAACCGCGGATACGCGGTCCGTTCGATCGAGGTCACAACCCACCCCAGGCTCCAGACGATGGAAAGAGTCCTCTCGTACTCCCTCTTACGCGCGCGGCTGCGAGGTCATCCCCGGCCACGGGTTCCGCCGGCGCCGGCGGCGTTCCCGGACGGACCGGCCGTGGACGCGGCGTGGGCCGGCGAGTGGGTGACCGCGTCAGCGGACAGGGTGCAGGCGGTCTCCTCGAGGTCGGGGTGGGTGACGGCCACGCTGCGCAGGATCCGGAGCAGGGACTGGGGTTCCAGGGGGCGGCCGTTGACGGTGGTGAAGAGGTGGCCGGTGTCGGGGAGGGCGGCCACGCGGTGGGGCAGGTACTCGTCGATGGCGCGGACGGCGTCGTGGTGGACGGGCTGGAGGCGCGTCGCGTCGCTGGCGGCGTTCTTCTGGGGGACGTCCCAGGTGGTGCGGTGCTGTGCCTGGTGGCGGCCGCTCAGGCGCATGGCGGCGATCTGGCCGGGCCGCAGGACGTCCTCATCGGAGCCGCGGCCCCAGAGGTAGTGGTTCAGGCAGAGGTAGACGAGGGCGCGGGCGCGTTGCGGGCCTTCGCGCCGGGTGCCCTGATATCGGTCGGCGGCCTGTGCGGGCCAGCGGCACTGGTCGGGGGTCCGGAGCTCGCGGCCGGAAAGTCCGGCGGCGAAGTTCCCGCCGCGCTGGAACTGCAGCGACCTGGCGGTGCCGGACGACACGAGGCCGGGCCCGCCGGGGTTTCGAGCCGGCGGTAGAAGGACCGTACGGCCCCGCAGGCGGCGTCGCACGAGCGGGCGGCGCCTGCATAGCCGACGGCCCAGTCCTGCAGGGCTGCCGGGGTGGGGCGGAGGTGGAGCTGGGGTCCGGACTCCCATCGCCGGCGCCGCAGCCGACGGTGAGCCAGTGCAGGACGGCCGGTAGTGCTCGACGGCCTGGTAGCTGAAGTAGCCGCTCGCCTCCGCGAGTCACCCCTTCTACACCGGCACCGCCCGCGTCCTGGACACCGCCGGACGGGTCGAGCGGTTCCAGCGGCGCTACGGCCGGGGCGGGGCGCAGTGACACGGGGGCGCCGCGGCCCGCGGTCGTCGCGGGCGGGCTCCCCGCAAGTCAGTGGATGACGCTGAAGCTGCGCCAGGGCAGGGCCTCGGGGGCCGTGACGTTCGACAGGGTCGTGCCCACGTAGGTGCCGTCGCCGCGGTCGAGCTTGCGACAGTCTTCCGTCTGGTACAGGACGACGTCCACCAGGGTGTTGTTCTCCACGTGGGTCGCCCCCTTGGGCAGGCCGATCTTCTGGCAGCCCTTGACCGAGGTGTTGATGTAGCTCACCTCGAGCGGCGAGTCGTGGCCGCGGAATTCGAGCATCCCGACGGTGCTCCGGCCCAGGCCCGAACAGGCGGTGGCCGTCAGCAGCAGCGCTGCCGTTCCCGCGATGATGCTGATACGCCTGCTGTGGGACATGGCGCGGTCCTCGTCTGTGCGGTGATGGCGGTCCTACGCACAGACTGCCCCGGCACGGCGCGGGCGGCTTCCGCTGCTCGGCCGTCCGGGTGAACGCGGCCCCGCGGCGGCATGCCCAGGGCCGGGGCCCACCGGCCCCGCCGGGGTCCGGGCCGGCCTGCGGTCACGGCCGGCCGGCCCGGACGCCGGGATCAGACGAGGTCGAACCGGTCCAGGTTCATCACCTTGTCCCAGGCGGCGACGAAGTCCTTGACGAACTTCTCCTTCGCGTCGTCGCTCGCGTAGACCTCCGCGAGCGCGCGCAGCTCGGAGTTCGACCCGAATACCAGGTCGACCCGGCTGCCGGTCCACTTGACCTTGCCCGTGGCGTCGTCGCGGGCCTCGAAGGTGTTCGCGTCCTCGGAGGTCGGCTTCCAGGTCGTCCCCAGGTCGAGCAGGTTGACGAAGAAGTCGTTGGTGAGGGACCCGGGGGTCGTGGTGAGTACGCCGAGCGGCGACTGCTGGTGGTTCGCCCCGAGCACCCGCAGGCCGCCCACGAGGACGGTGGTCTCGGGGGCGCTGAGGTTCAGCAGGTTCGCCTTGTCGAGCAGCAGGTACTCCGCCGGCAGGCGGTTGCCCTTGCCGAGGTAGTTGCGGAACCCGTCGGCGGCCGGCTCCAGCGCGGCGAACGACTCGACGTCGGTCTGCTCCTGCGAGGCGTCCACGCGTCCCGGAGCGAACGGCACCTGGATCTCGACACCGGCGTCCTTGGCGGCCTGCTCTACGCCCGCGCCGCCCGCGAGGACGATCAGGTCGGCCAGCGAGACCTCCTTGCCCCCGGTCTGCGCAGAGTTGAAGGACTCCCGGATCCCCTCCAGCGTGCGCAGTACGCCTCCCAGCTCGTCGGGGTTGTTGACCTCCCACCCGCTCTGCGGCTGGAGGCGGATGCGGGCGCCGTTGGCGCCGCCGCGCTTGTCGCTGCCGCGGAAGGAAGAGGCCGCGGCCCAGGCGGTGGAGACGAGCTGGGACACCGTCAGGTCCGAGGCGAGGACCTTGGCCTTGAGGGCGGCCACGTCCGCGTCGTCGACGAGGGAGTGGGTCAGCGCGGGGAGCGGGTCCTGCCACAGCAGGACCTCGGAGGGGACCTCGGGTCCGAGGTAGCGCACGACCGGGCCCATGTCGCGGTGGGTCAGCTTGTACCAGGCCCGCGCGAAGGCGTCCGCGAACTCGGCCGGGTTCTCGTGGAAGCGCCGCGAGATCTGCTCGTAGGCCGGGTCGATGCGCAGCGAGAGGTCGGTCGTGAGCATCGTCGGCGCGTGGGTCTTCGACGGGTCGTGCGCGTCGGGTACGGTGCCCGCCCCGGCTCCGGCCTTCGGCCGCCACTGATGGGCGCCGGCCGGGCTCTTGAACAGCTCCCACTCGTAGCCGAAGAGGATGTCGAAGAAGGAGTTGTCCCAGGCGATCGGGGTGTTCGTCCAGATCCCCTCCAGACCGCTGGTGATCGTGTCGCCGCCCTTGCCGGTGCCGAAGCTGTTGGCCCAGCCGAAGCCCTGCGCCTCGATCGGGGCGGCCTCGGGGTCGTCGCCGACGCTTTCCGACGGGCCCGCGCCGTGGGTCTTGCCGAAGGTGTGGCCGCCCGCGATCAGGGCGACGGTCTCCTCGTCGTTCATCGCCATCCGGCGGAACGTCTCCCGGATGTCGCGCGCCGCGGCGAGCGGGTCCGGAGTCCCGTTCGGACCCTCCGGGTTGACGTAGATGAGGCCCATCTGGACCGCGCCGAGGGGGGTCTCCAGCTCGCGGTCGCCGGTGTAGCGCTCGTCGTCGAGCCAGGCGGTCTCGGGACCCCAGTAGACGTCCTCGTCGGGCTCCCAGACGTCGGCCCGGCCGCCGCCGAAGCCGAAGGTCTCGAAGCCCATCGACTCGAGGGCGACGTTGCCCGTGAGGATCATGAGGTCGGCCCACGAGAGGCTCTGGCCGTACTTCTTCTTGACCGGCCAGAGCAGGCGGCGGGCCTTGTCGAGGCTCACGTTGTCCGGCCAGCTGTTGAGGGGGGCGAAGCGCTGCTGGCCGGCCCCGGCGCCGCCGCGGCCGTCGCTGATCCGGTAGGTGCCCGCACTGTGCCAGGCCATGCGGATCATGAGCGGCCCGTAATGGCCGAAGTCGGCCGGCCACCATTCCTGCGAGGTGGTCAGCACCTCCGCGATGTCCTGCTTCACCGCCGGGAGGTCGAGCGTGTTGAACGCCGCGGCGTAGTCGAAGTCCTCGCCGAGGGGGTTGGCCACGGCGGGGTTCTTGGCGAGGATCTTCAGGTTCAGGCGCTGCGGCCACCACTGGTGGTTTCCGCCGCCCTGGGTCGGGTGCGCGGCGCGCTCGTGCGCGACCGGGCAGCCCCCGCCGCCCTCCGGCTCGTCCGTGACAATTGCATCGTGGTTCTCAGACATGGGAATCCTTCCGGACCGGACCAGGCGGCCACGGTGATCAGGAACTGCATGCAATGGAACATTTTTGGGGCACGGGACCCGGCAGCGGGCCCCGGTTTCACGGTCGTCCTGACGCCGGGGCGCTCACCGTCGCGGACGGTCTCAAGTCCAGTCTCGCGCTGCTGCTCCGGACCGTTCCTGTCCCTTGGCTGTCGACACAACCGATCCTACGATGGACGCAATCCAAGTCAAGAACGACACCAAGCCCACATCCTGTCGGATCCCGGACGTCCGCGGGTAGATTCCCGGGTACCCCGCCGGACCGCCCCTGCGAATCTGAAAGTGGTGAGCCGATATGAGTGACCTGCTGGAGCGGCTGCGCGAGCGCGGTTGGCGGATGACCTCCCAGCGGCGCGTGGTCGCTGAGGTGCTCGACGGCGACCACGTGCACCTCACGGCCGACGAGGTGCACGCCCGCGCGGTGGAACGGTTGCCGGAGATCTCCCGGGCCACCGTCTACAACGCCCTGGGTGAGCTGGTCTCCCTGGGCGAGGTCCTGGAGGTCACCACCGACGGCCGGGCCAAACGGTACGACCCCAACGCGCACCACCCGCACCAGCACCTGGTGTGCTCCGGCTGCGGCCTGATCCGCGACGTCCACCCCACCGGCGACCCGCTGGCCGGCCTCCCGGCCGAGCAGCGGTTCGGCTTCACGGTGTCCGGGGTCGACGTCACCTACCGGGGGCTCTGCTCCGCCTGTGCATGAGACGGGCCGGGCCCGCCGCGCGGAGCGGCGGGCCCGGTTCGAATACGCCCGTACGGGTTCGCGCGCACCGCACGCGAGGTGGACGCCGGTCCCGGCCTGACACCGGTCCCGGCCTGACGTCAGCCCAGCCGGACGTCAGCCCAGCTGGACGTCGGTGTCGGGCTGGGCCACCTTGAACAGCGCCCGGGCGATCACCGCGGCGTCCGCGTCGGTGAGGTGCGCGGAGAAGTGCTTCTCGATGCTGCGCATGTAGACCGGAGCCGTCGCCCGGTGCGCCTCGACGCCCTCCGGGGTGATGACGGCCCACGAGGCGCGTTTGTCGTGGGGGTCCGGCAGCTTGGAGACGAGCCCGGCGCGCACCATCTCGTCGATCAGGCGGCTGACGCGGGTGCGGCTGAGGACCACCCGGTTGGCCACTTCCTGCATCCGCAGCCCGTGCTCTCCGGCCGCCTTGAGTTCGAGCAGCACGTCGTACCACGTCAAGGGGATCCGGCCGTCGCGCTGCACGTCGCTCTCGATGGCGCGCACCGCGGTGTTGTGCGCGAGGAGCATCGCCCGCCACGCCTCGAGTCGATCGTCCTGTCCGTTCACGCAGCGATCCTACTCCCATTGCGTGCGCCCGCACATACTTGTTAAGGTGCGTGCGTACGCACTTATTGATCCTTGATTTTCGGAGGCTGGCTACATGGCGGTTCAGAACCTCTCCCGCGACGAGGTCAAGCAGAAGCTCGACAGTGGCAAGGTCTCGGTCGTCGAGGCCCTCCCGGAGCAGTACTACGCGGAGGCGCACCTGCCGGGGGCGCTGATGCTCCCCCTCGACGACGTCGACGCGCTGGCCCCCGGCCTGCTGCCCGACAAGGACGCCGAGGTCATCGTCTACTGCACCGACACGACGTGCTCCAACTCGGGGATCGCGGCCGAGCGGCTCGCGGAGCTCGGCTACTCGAAGGTCTTCACGTACAAGGACGGCAAGCAGGACTGGATCGGGGGCGGCCTCCCGACCGAGTCCGGCGTCTGAGCGGTTCCGCGTCCCGACACGAGCAGGAGGAACGACGATGACCAGTAGCGCGATTTCACCGACCCGCATCGTGGACGGGGTCGAACTCCCGGCCGTGGGCGACTGGAAGGTCGACCCAGGGCACGCGGAGGTCGGCTTCCTCGGCCGGCACTTCATGCTCACGAAGGTGCGCGGCCGGTTCACCGGTGTCGACGCCACCGTCTACATCGGCGAGCGGCCCGAGGACAGCAAGGTCACCGCGGTGATCGACATGGCCAGTGTCAACAGCGGGGACACCGCCCGGGACGACCACCTGCGGTCCGCCGAGTTCTTCGACGTGGCCGAACACCCCCGGGCGACGTTCACCTCGACGTCGGTGAGCTGGAACGGCACGAGCGGCACGCTCGCCGGCGATCTCACGATCAAGGGGTTCACCCGTCGCGTCGAGCTCGACGTCGACTACCTGGGCCACGCCAAGGACCCGTGGGGCAACGACCGTACGGTCTTCTCGGCCCGCGGCAAGATCAACCGCGAGGACTGGGGCCTGACCTGGAACATGGCCCTGGAAACCGGCGGGTTCCTGGTCTCCAAGGAAATCGAGCTCTCGCTGGAGATCGAGGCGGTCAGGGAGGTCTGACGCCCGGTGCGTCGACCTGCCGCGGTCCCGGTACGGCTCCCGCCGTACCGGGACCAGCCCTGCCCACGGTGTGCCGCTCAGGCTTCCAGAACCCGCCGCACCATCTCGCGCACCGCCCCACGAATCCGCCCCGGGGTGAACCCGCCGCTGCGGAGCGCCTGTTGGAGATCCGCGTCGACCATGCCGAGCAGGAGGTGCGAGGCGCCCTGGGCGTCGAGCTCCGGCCGCGCCTCGGCCAGCAGGCCGGACAGGTGTCGCTGCCACAGGCGATAGGAGCCGATCTGGTACCGGACGCCGGGCGCGGTGGTCTCCGAAAGCCTGACCAGTTCCAGGTTCGTGTCCAGCAGATCGAGATAGGTCTCGAAGAAGGCGGTGATCCGCGTGCCCGCATCACCACCCGGCCCCAGGGGCGGCGCCCCGTGGAGCATCTTGTCCTGCAGCTCACCCACCTGCGCGTCGAGCAGGGCCACGGCCAGCCCGGACTTGCTGCCGAAGCGGCGGTACAGGGTGCCCTTGCCGACGCCCGCGCGCGCCGCGATGACATCGAGCGAGACGTTGTCGACGCCCTGTTCCCTGAACAGTTCCGCGGCGACCACCAGGATGCGGCTTCGGTTGCGCGCCGCGTCCGACCGCTCACGAGCCGGCTCCCGGTGGGGTTCGGCCACTTCAGGTGACCCCGAACTCATGGTTTGCCTTCGTTCGTGACGTTGTGGGTGTGGATGTGGGTGTGGGTGTGTGTCTCGTGAGTGTACTCAGCACGGACACGAGCCGTGCCGGAGCGGGCCGGACCAGCGCCTAACCCCTCCCCCGGTCTTCGCCGTTCGTTTGCTTGCTCCCGAGAACACGATGTGCCAGGGTCGTTTCAACCGGACTGCAGTCCGGTTACGGGGGAATCACCATCACACACGTCGAGGGTCACCGCACCTCCTCGATGCCGGGTCCATCAGGTTCCGCAACCGTGACGCACCCGCACTGCGCGAACTCCCCCGTGGCACGCCCGTTCCTGATCGGAGGACGCATGACCACGCACCCCAGCCCGACCAGCCCGGACAACCAGCTCCTCGACCTGACCCAGCACGAGATCCAGGCGCTGCGCACCAGGTTCAACCTCGCCGACGCACACACCCACCAGCAGCAGTCGGACAGCCAGCGCGAGATCGTCGCCCGGCTGCCCGAGCTCTGGTACGAGGCGGAGCGCGGGCTGCAGGCAACCGCCGAGGAACGCTTCATCGAGGCCTTCTTCACCCTGCACCGCCAGCACACCGCCCTGGCCAAGAACAAGACCCTGCTCTCGTACGCCGCCTCGATCTCGACGATGGTCGCCGGCATGTACCTCAAGCAGCAGCGCAAGTCGGTCACGCTGGTCGAGCCCTGCTTCGACAACCTCTACGACGTCCTGCACAACATGGGCGTACCGATGTACCCGATCGACGAGTCCGCGCTCCACGATCCGGACCGCATCTACTCCGAGCTCAAGCGCCGGGTCCGCACCGACGCCCTGTTCCTCGTCGACCCGAACAACCCCACCGGCTTCACCCTGCTCCAGCACGGCCGCAAGGGCTTCGAAGAGGTGGTCCGCTTCTGCAAGGACCACAACAAGCTGCTGGTCATCGACTTCTGCTTCGCCTCGTTCACGCTCTACGACGAGAAGCTCGCCCGCTTCGATATCTACGAGCTCCTCGAAAGCTCCGGCATCTCGTACCTGGCCATCGAGGACACCGGCAAGACCTGGCCCGTCCAGGACGCCAAGGCGGCCATGATCACGGCCAGCGACGACATCCGCGAGGACGTCTACAACCTGCACACCAGCGTGCTGCTCAACGTCTCGCCCTTCGTGCTCAACATGCTGACCCAGTACGTCGAGGACTCCACCCGCGACCGGCTCGGCTCCGTCCGCGAGGTCCTCACCCAGAACCGCGAGGCGATACGCAAGGCGATCGACGGCACGATCCTGGAGTACCAGGAGCCCGTCGCCGGAGTGAGCGTCGCCTGGGCGCGCATCAACCACCCCGAGCTGACGGCGACCGAACTGCAGCGGGTCCTGGCCGAAGCCGAGGTGTACGTCCTGCCCGGGCGGTTCTTCTTCTGGAGCCAGCCCGACCGCGGCGAGGCCTTCGTCCGCTTCGCCCTCGCCCGCGACCCGCAGGTGTTCTCCGACGCCATGGCCCGGATGCGCGAGGTGCTCGAGCGTCATGCCGTCTGATACGCGCGTCCGTGACGAGTACGCCGACGCCGCGCTCTTCCTCGGCATGAACAGCGAGGACGAGGACGTACGCCGCGCCTGCAAGGCCTTCTTCGTGGACCGGCTCGACGGCCGGATCGTCATGAGCCTGGAGCAGGTGGGCCGCTGCGACGACATCATCTGGGGCTTCTCCCGCGAACTCCAGGACGCCTACTACCCGTTCATGGACAACCTGCACACCGTCATGGACATCCGGCGGCTCGGCTACGAAGAGGCCGACGTCCTGCACGCCACCGGCGCGGAGCTTCCCAAGTCCCTTCCGGTGCACGAACGGCTGCTCCTCGGCATGGTCGAGGGCCGCAAGGGGCTGCTGCACACGGCCAGCCCGCGCCTCGCGGCCACGACCGGGCTCGCGGTGCGCGCCGTGACCGGCGCCGGCGGCAGTGCCGGCCCCGGCGGACCGGAAGCCCGCTTCCCCGGGCCGCTGGAAGACCTCTACCAGCAGTCCCTCGCCCTGCGCGTGCCGGCCGAAGCCCTGTGACGGAGAACCGATGATCACCGGAATGACCACCGCGCTCGTCACCCCGGTCGACGCGGCGGGAGAGATCGACGAGAAGAGCATGGCCCGCCTGATCGCGACCGTACGGCCTTACGGGGACGCCCTGTTGCCGGCGCTGAGCACCGGCGAGGGGGGCTCCCTGTCGGACCGGCAGTGGCGGGACACGCTGACCGCCGCCGTCCGGCACGCCGACGGCTTACCCGTCCTCGCCGGCATCCTGCGGCCCACGACCGCCGCGGCCCTGGACCTCGCCCGCAGCGCGGGCGGACTCGGCGCCGGCGCGGTCGTGGTCACCACCCCGTACGGGGCGGACGTGACCCAGGAGGAGATGTACCGCCACTTCGAGGCCGTGGCCGGGGCCGGACTGCCCGTGATCGTCTATCACGAGTCGGCCGTCTCCGGGAACAGCCTCGAACTCGGCACCCTGCTGCGCGTCTGCGCGCTGCCGGGCGTGGCCGGGGTCAAGGACTCCGCCGGAGAGCCCGATTTCACCCGGGCGCTGATCGCAGCCGGCCCGGGCGTACCCGTGGCCCAGGGGCTCGAACACCTCCTGCTGGAGTCCGGACCCGTCGATGGCTGGGTCGTCGCACTGGGGAACGTCGAACCGGAGCTCTGCCAGGCCCTGTTGACCGACCGGGGCGAGGAGCGGGCTGCGCAGCTGCACGCCGCGTACGCACGTTACGGCCTGGACCGGGACGACTGGTACCGCTCGCTGAAGACCGAACTGCTGCGGCGCGACGTGATCGAGACCGACCGGGAGGTCCCGTGCTGAACGTGACACCGAAGCCCGAAGACAGCCCGCACAAGCGGCTGTTCCTGCACAACCGCACCCTCCAGAGCTCCGCGGTCCTCGCCCGGATCGAGGAGCTGGAGGCCGCCTGGATCGAGCCGCTCCTCGATGATCTCGCCGACCGCACTGCGCCGCTCGCCGGCCGTGCCGAGTGGAAGGAGCGCCTCGACGGACTGCTGGCCGTCGAACGCGAGGTCAGCCCGGCCGGAAGCTACCTCGCCGAGAAGGCAACCCGGGAGCAGTTCGCTTACGTGGTACGGGAGTTCGCGCTCGACGGGCTGACCGAGGCGCAGAACTTCTTCCCGGCGATACCCCGGCTCCCGATCCGCGCGCAGATGGCCGTGATGCGCGTGCTCATCGACGAGTTCGGCTGCGGCAACCTCCAGCAGACCCACTCCAAGCTCTACCTCGACCTGCTCGCCGAACTGGGGCTCCCCCAGGAGCTGGAGAGTTTCCTCGACACCACCGGCGACGAGACGTACGCGTTCCTCAACGTCTTCTACTGGCTCACCCAGCGTGCCGGAGACGTCGAGTACTTCCTCGGCGCCCTCGCCTACCTGGAGGCGAGCATCCCCGACGCCTTCACCGTGCAGGCCCGCGCCTGCGCCCGGCTCGGGATCGAGCAGGGCAGGTACTACACGGAACACCTGCACATCGACACCTTCCACATGCGGGAGATGCAGACCGCGATCAAGGAGTACGAAGCGGCGCGCGGACTCGACGCGACGAAGCTCTGGATCGGGGCGCAGCTGCTGTCCGGACTGATCGGGGGCGCCTTCGACGCCGCCGTCGAGCGCGCGCGGGAGGTGGCATGAGCGACGCCGTCCTGGAAGAGCTGCCGGGCGACCGGGTACGGGTCCGTGTCGCGGGACGGGAGTTCGTGATCGACGCCGCCTGTACGCACCGGCTCGGCCGGCTCGTGCACGGTCAGGTCAATCCGCGCACTCTGCGCATCACGTGCCCGCTGCACGGCACCGGCTTCGACCTCGCCACCGGCTGCCCGGTGGCCGGCCCGTCGGCGGAGCCGCTGACCGTCCACCATGCGGGCGTGCTCGGGCAGTTGTACGCGCCGCAGGACGTCTGGCTGCCGGCGTCCGAGCGGCTCCTCGAATGGGACGACGGCTTCCACGACCTCATGCTGGGCGACCGGCTGCGCATGACGGCGTACAAGGCGGCCGTCACCGAGGCGGTGCGGCCCGGGGCGACCGTCCTCGACCTGGGCACCGGTACCGGCATCCTGGCCCAGTGGGCGCTGGAGGCGGGAGCGGCCCGGGTCTACGGCATCGACCTCAATGAGGAGATCCTGCGGACCGCGACGCGGCGGCTCACCGAGGCCGGGTTCGGGGACCGTTTCCATCCGCTGCGGGGGTTCTCCTTCGACATCGAGCTGCCCGAGCGGGTGGACCTGATCATCTCCGAGATCATGGGCAACCTGGCCGACAACGAGAACTGCGCCGCGATCCTCGACGACGCCCGCGAGCGCTTCCTGCGGCCGGGAGGCGCCATGCTCCCGGCGGCCGTGGAGAGCTATCTCGTACCGGTCACCGCCGAGGCGGCCCACGGCGCGGTGCGCGACGGCGCACCGCAGGACGCCGGGAGCCCGGCCGAGTTCGCCGAGCTGCTGAAGGGGCGCGGGGCCCGGGATGCCTTCGACCTCTACTACGACGCGATCATCCCGGTGGCCGGCCAGCTCTCGGCGCCACGCCTCGTACGACGCTACGCCTTCGAGGGGACGCACGGCGCGCACGAGACCTCGTACGAGGTTCCGCTCGTGTACACCGTCCAGCGGGCGGGACTGTTCACCGGCTTCAAGGGCTACTTCGTGGCCACCCTCTCGGACACCGTGGCCCTGGACATCTCCGGTGACGAGGTCGCGGCGGACGATCCGCGGGCCCGTACGACCTCGGACAGCTGGAAGCACGCCTACCTGCCGGTCCGGGACGCCGTGCCCGTACGGCCGGGCGACCGGATCGCGCTCACCTTCTCCAGGCGGCACCCGTCGGACACCGGATCCGGATCCTTCGGGCAGGTCTACGGCTGGGAGGGCTCGGTCGTCTCCGGGGACGTCACCGTGGCCCGGTTCTCACACAGCACCCGGCCCGAGCAGGAAGGCCGGCCCCAGTGACCGTCACGAGCACCACGACCGACGCGGCGGGCGGCCGTCCCACGGACCCGCGGCTGCCGGCGACGCCCGACACGATCAGCGTCTACACCGACCTGAACTGCTCCTTCGCCCACGTGGCCGTGCACCGGCTGCACGAGACGCGGCGCGAGCTGGGTCTGGAGGGCCGGATCTGGTTCGACTTCCGGGCCTTCCCCCTGGAGCTGTTCAACCGGGAGGTCAACGCCCGGCCCGGCGTCGACTCCGAGATCTCGGTGCTCGGCGCGCTCGAACCGGAAGCCGGATGGAGGCTGTGGCAGGGGCCCGACTGGGCCTATCCGGTCACCACGCTGCCCGCGCTCGAAGCGGTGCACGCGGCCAAGTCCCAGTCCCTGGAGGCCAGTGAGCGGCTCGACCGTGCGCTGCGCCGCGCCTTCTGGGCGGAGGGCCGCTGCATCTCGATGCGCCACGTCATCCTGGACGTGGCCGCGGCGACGGGCGCCGTCGAGGTGGACCAGCTCGCGAACGCCCTGGACACGGGATCGGCGCGGGCCGCCGTGACGGCCCAGTACGAGTCGGCGCGCGGGGGGCGGGTCAACTGCAGCCCGCACGTGTTCCTCCACGACGGCACCGACCTGGCCAACCCCGGTATCGAGGCGCGCTGGGTGAACGGCGACTTCGGGCAGGGGTTCCCGGTGATCGAACGGGACCGCCCCGAGGTGTACGCAGAACTCCTCGCGCACGCCGCCCTGTTGCTGCCTTGAGACCCGACCGGTGGTGGGGGGGGGGGGGGGGGGGGGGGGGGGGGGGAGGGGGGGGAAGACATCGAGACATGGAGTGAGGAATACGCCCCCCAGAAGC
>NZ_JBHWMB010000056.1:15556-20118 GCF_042730015.1 Streptomyces sp. NPDC059957
TGAGTTTTTTCTAGTCGTCGGCTGCTCTTCGAGCTTCCGATCCCGCTCTGCTCCGCCCCCCCCCCCCCCCCCCGGGGCCGGTCGTCAGACGCGGTCGGCTGCGATCAGCACGTACTGGAAGGAGCCGTCCTTGTAGGACTCGATGAACGCCTCCTCGATGCCGGTGACCAGCGAGGACGTGGCCCGCAGTTCCCAATAGGGCAGGGTCGCGGGGGTCAGGTCGATGACGGCCTGCGGCACGAGGCGGTTGTCGGCCATGGCCCGCAGGTACTCCCGGCGGGAGTGGATGTTGCACTCGAAGTGCGCGTTGATCTGGGAGACCCACTTCGAGGGCTGGCCGTACCGCGGGTTCCAGCAGCCGGTGATGGTCACGTACCGGCCGCCGACCTTCAGGACGCGGGAGTGCTCGGCGAAGAGGTCGTCCAGGTCGACGTACATGCTCGACTCGTTGTTCCAGGACGCGGCGGCCTGCCCGGTCTCGAAGGGCGTGCCGAGCATGTTGCAGACGCGGGCCCGCACGTGGTCCTCGATGCCGAGCTCGCGGGCGCGCTGGTTGGCGAAGTCGGCCTGCTTGGCGGACAGGGTGACGCCCTCGACCTTGGATCCGAAGCGCTGGTGGGCCATCACCATCGAGCCGCCGCGGCCGCAGCCGGCGTCCACGAGCGTGTCCTCGCGGCCGATGGGACCGAGGTGGTCCAGGAGGAGTTCGGCCTGCGCCGACTCCAGCCGGTGGAGCTCGGCGACCAGCTTCTTCTCGTACGCGCTGTCGTCGGTGTCGCCGAGGGCGGAGTGGTCGACGTCGCCGATGCCGTAGTGGTGGTGGTAGAGGCCGTCCACGTCACCGAGGCGCAGGTTGACGGGCCTGGCCTCGTTGTTCCAGTAGCGGGCGATGTCCCCCTGGTAGGGGGTCGCCGGACCCGGAATGATCACGGAGGCCGGGGTGGTGCCGTTCGAGCCGGTGGTCAGATCGATGCTGGTCACGAATAGGTCCGTCCTTACCAGAAGTCGGGCAGGCTGTAGCGATAGGTATTGGTCTGGTGCCAGTAGTGGTTGCCGTCGAGCCAGACGGCGACTCCCCGCAGGAAGCGCAGCACGCTCGGTACGGGGCAGGCCGCGGCCAGGGCGGCGGCCTCCGCTTCGAAGGCGTGCATGAGGTCGTTGTGGACCTCGACCGCCTTCAGATAGCCCTCCTTGTCGGAGGTCCCCTCCCGGTCGGCGATCACCACGGGAAGGTTCATGTGCCGCCCGGGGGCGGCGAGTTCCTTGGTGTAGGAGTAGAGGTCGTTGACGATGGTGGTGGCGTTCCCGGCGAGTGCGATGACCCGTTGCATGGGCGCCTGGGCGTGCAGGTCGGCCGGGAGTTCGTACCCGCCGACGGTGTCGGTGATGGTGGGGCAGGGGCGGAAGTTGTTGAACTGCCGCATGGCCAGGTACTCCCACACCTCGGGGACGTACTCCGTCTGGCTCCAGGCCGCTTCGGCGAGGTACCCCAGGTGCAGCCGGGCCATGTCGTGCCGGTAGCGGTCCGCCTGCGAGGGGCTGGCCTGCGCGAGGAAGTACTCCATGGCGGAGCTGTAGGCGCGCCGGGGCGCGTCCGACTGGAGCGACCGCGCCCACTGCGGCTCGTACTCCTTCGTCGTGTGGAGGGGGTCGATGGCGGTGTGCGCCAGCAGGAGGCGCCCGCCGAGGCCGATGGGCGAGCCGCCGTGGTCCTCGCAGTAGACGTCGTCGACCGCGTTCTCGGCGACCATCAGCCGGGTGGCGACCATCAGGTGCTCGATGGTGGGGGCGTCCGGGTGGCAGGCCACCATGTAGCGCCCGACCTGGAAGCCGTCGAACTGCTTCTCCCAGTCCTCGGGGAACAGGTCGACCTCGTCCACCGCCCAGGCCTTGATGCGCCGGCTGACCTCCTCGACCCGCACCGGGTCCGGCTCGGGCACGGGGTGGTAGTAGAGGCCCGGGATCGGGTTTCCGGCCGCCGGAGCCCCGGGCTCCGGAGCCGCCTCGGGTGCGGCGGACTCCCCCCTGCGGGCCGGGTGCAGGCCCTCCGTGCCCAGGCCGCTGGGTCCGCTCAGGAGCCGTCGCAGGGCGGCGCTCGGGGCGGGTGGAGCGGGCGCGGTGGGCGGGGCAGCTGTCGTGGGTGGAGCCGCTGTCGTGGGTGGAGCCGCTGTCGTGGGTGGAGCCGCTGTCGTGGGTGGGGCCGCTGATGGCGACGGGAAGGGCAGGCCGGGCCCTGCGGGCAGGCCCGGCAGTACGGGCGGGGCCGGCGGGCCGCCGGATGCGGCGGCCTGGGCGGTGCCGAGGACGTGGGCCCCGAACCGGGCCGCGGCGCCGGGCAGGCTCGACTGCAGAGGGGAAGGCCCGGGCTCGGGCATCCGTGACTCCTTGGTGAGGTGGGTGGTCTGTCCCCGGACCCCGGGCACGCTCGGCCGGCCCTAGGGGGGTGTCTTGTCGGTCGGGTCCGCCGGCCGGTCAGTCGCTGCGGCGGGCGATCTGCACGTTCTCCAGGACGCCGAGCGCGTCGGGCACCAGGATCGCGGCGGAGTAGTAGGTGGTGACCAGGTAGGAAATGATCGACTTCTCGTCGATGCCCATGAAGCGGACCGACAGGCCCGGCTCGTACTCCTCCGGCAGACCTGTCTGGCGCAGCCCGATGACGCCCTGGTTGTCCTCGCCGGTACGCATGGCGAGGATCGAGCTGGTGTTCTCCTTGGTGATGGGGATCTTGTTACAGGGCAGGATCGGGACCCCGCGCCAGGCCGGGACCTGCTGTCCGCCCACGTCCACGTGGTCCGGGTAGAGCCCGCGGGCGTTCATCTCGCGGCCGATCGCCGCGATCGTGCGGGGGTGGGCGAGGAAGAGCTTGGTGCCGCGGCGGCGGCAGAGCAGCTCGTCCATGTCGTCCGGGGTGGGCGGGCCGGAGTGGGTCTGGATCCGCTGCTTGAAGGCGGCGTTGTGGAGCAGGCCGAACTCCCGGTTGTTCACCAGCTCGTGTTCCTGGCGCTCGCGCAACGCCTCGATCGTGAGCCGGAGTTGCTCCTCGGTCTGGTTCATCGGCCCGTTGTAGAGATCGGCGACCCTCGTGTGGACCCGCAGGACGGTCTGGGCGATGGAGAGTTCGTACTCGCGCGGCTTGGATTCGTAGTCGACGAAGGTGCCGGGCAGATCGGCCTCGCCGGTGTGGCCCGCCGACATCGCGATCTCGGCCTCGCCGTGCTTGTTCTGCCGTTGCAGGGGCAGCGAGCTGAACCGCTGGATGTGCTCCTGGAGCTGCGGCGCCCCGGAGACGATGCCGGCGAAGTCCGCGCGGGAGAGCGTGAGCAGGGTGCCGGGGGTTTCGGCGGTTGCGGTGTAGTCCCACCGAGCGTCGGAGTCCAGCAGGGCGTTCTCGCCGAATCGGTCGCCGTCAGCGAGCACCGCGACGGAGATCTCGTCGCCGTACTTGCCCGCGGAGGTCTGGCTGATCCGGCCGTGGGCGATCAAGTGGATCTGCTCGGCGGGAGCCCCCCGCTCGGCCAGCACCTCACCGGCACGGAAATCGCGCTGGACGCAGCGGCCGGCGAGCGCCGTCAGCACTTCCTCGTCGTCGAAGCCGCGCAGCAGGGCCAGCTCGCCCAGCTCGCGCGGGATCACCTGGACGCGGGCGCCGTCCTGGACGAACTCGATGCTCCCGTCGCCGACGGTGTAGCTCAGCCGGCGGTTCACCCGGTAGGCGCCGCCCTTGGTCTCCACCCAGGGGAGCATCCGCAGCAGCCAGCGGGAGGTGATCTCCTGCATCTGCGGGGCGGACTTGGTCGTGGTGGCAAGGTTGCGGGCGGCCGACGTGCCCAGGCTGGACTGCTTGGGCGGATCCAGCTGTGCTTCCGGGCTGGTGTCAACGGTCATCGGTCGAGCTCTCCTTCATCAGCGGGGAAAGGAAGGCGAACGTCTGGGCGTCCGTCCAGATCCCGGGGAACCGTAACGGCGCGGGTCCCCTCCCCACCGTGAAAAAACGTTGCCGTTGCTTCATTCCGGTGATCCTGTCCCGCCCGGGGTTTGTTCGGCGGACCGACGGTATTCAGCCGGTCCCTGCCGACTGCCCCGCCCGCCGGTCACGGCCGAAAGCCGGGCAGTGTGCCACAAACGGGCCGGGCGGTCACGTCACGTGATCCCGGGGCGTGCCCCCGGGGTCCTCGGGATGGCGCAATGAATGCATCGGACAGGGCGGACCCGCCGCCCTGCACCCCCGGACAAGGAGGACAGCCATGGCTGCCCTGATCCCCCTGCGCAAGTCGCTCCTCATCGCCGTTTCCGCCGTCGCCGCGCTCCTCGGCGCCGGATCGGCCCACGCCGCATCGGGCTCCGTCCACCTGGCCAACGACCCCTCGGGGACGAAGGTGCAACGCAGCAGTCCGGTGAAGAGCGCACTCGGAGGCCAGGACACTTCCACCGCGTATTACTACTACTACGTACAGGGACGCTAGCCCGTGCTGTCTACCCGCGTGAAGGGCCAGCCACCTGGATTCTGTGAGTAAGGCATGAAAATGGGGTTTCCGGTGGTGGCAAGAGTGCTCCTCTCCTCT